>NZ_JAJKFQ010000029.1:300000-586929 GCF_020966635.1 Stieleria sp. JC731
CCGATCTTGATGACGTCACTCACGCTTGTCGCTTCGATGCTGCCACTCGCATTTGCGTTCGCACCGGGAAATGAAGCCATGCTTCCGTTGGCTCGGGCATTGCTGGGCGGCATGGTCGTTAGCACGATCTTGACGCTGGTGCTCGTCCCCTGTGTTTATATTTTGGTGCATCGCCCGACTTCGGCGACGGCCTCGACAGTGGGATAAATCGATTCGCCAAAGCTTTCTTAGGTGATGATGACGCCCTCGAAATGGCTACAATCATCGCCTCACTGGCTTGTTTGTTCCTCGGCGTGTTCAAATCGCGACACCGACCACCGAAGCCTCCCCACCGACTCTCTTCAAAAAAAGATTCGCCATGCGTTTACAAATCTGCAGCTGGCAACTGATCGTTGCAATCGCCTTCACCGCTTTCAACGCATCGACATCGATAGCCCAGGAAGGTGACGACGCTTCGGTTACGGCCCCCTATGAAGAAGCGGCTTTGCAGCGATGGGAAAAGGACATCGCAGAATTTGATGCACTCAATGAGGAACAAGAACCTTCATCGGAATCGATCTTGTTCATCGGCAGCAGCAGCATTCGATTGTGGAAATCGATGCAGCGCGATATGGCGCCCTACAAGACGATCCGCCGCGGCTACGGTGGTGCAAAATTCACCGACATGGCCGTCTTCGCCGAACGTCTGATCACGCCGCATCAGTACCGCGCGGCAGTCATGTTCGTTGGCAACGGCATCAGTGATAAACCGGACAGCCACACGCCTGACATGATCGAGCCGCTGGTTCGACATATCATCGAAACATCACAGCAGCACCAACCGGGCACTCTGTTTTTCTTGATCGAGATCACACCGACTCAAAGTCGATTCAAGATTTGGGACAAGATTCGCGCCGTCAACGAACGCCTCCGTGAGATCGCGCTCACCACGCCGAATACTTATTTCATTGCCACCGCAGGCGATTACCTGCACACCGATGGGCAACCACGAACCGAGCTGTTCATTTCGGATCAACTGCACATGAATGAACAGGGCTACCAGTTGTGGTCAAAGCTGATCCGCCGCCGCCTGGATGACGTGCTTCGTCTACAAGCGGTCGAGCAGGCTGGCGAGTAGGCATCCTTAGGCTTGAAGGTTTCGCCGGAAACTTTTCGTCGCCGCGACCACGTCGACTCTGGTCGGATGACGCATCCGAACGAAGAAACGGTACGGTGAAACGGATCGGAACGATTGTAGGGCTGAAAAACCGGCTCGACTGATCGGATCAATTTCTCTGCCCCGCTCTTTGGCACCTATGCTTTCGAGTGCTCACACATTGTCGATGACTGAAGTGCTTCAATAGAAACCATCGCTCGCGTAGACGCGGGCGAAAGATCAACACATGTCCTTCCTGACGATCCTGTTTTTTCTCGCCTTCGCCGTTTGGTGTATTCCGCTGGCGAGATATGTCCAGATGGTCCACATGCTGCTTGGACTGCTGTGGATCGGAACGATCTTCGGCCCGCCATTCTTCGCCTTTGATGGCCCGATTCAAATCAGCTTCGATCGCTTGCTGCTTGCGATCACGATCGGCGTGGCGGCGTTTCATTGGTGGACGGGCCAGATCAAGCTTCCGACTCTCAATCGCGTTGATGTCTGTGTTGCGGGACTGGTTGTCTACATCTACTGGAGCAGCCGTGGGTACAACATTACCGAAACGATTGTCGACCCGACCGCTAGGTGGCTGTTCTACATTCTTGTTCCGGCAGTCGTTTATGGGCTGGCGCGGATCACCCCCTTTTCGTCGGTCGATTTCAAGCTTTTGATGCGTGGGATAATCGTCCTAGGGCTGTACCTTTCGGTGACCGCGGTTTGCGAAATCAAAGGCTTCCATGCGTTGGTTTACCCCAAGCACATTTTGAATCCTGAAGTGTGGATGTTTCTTGGGCGTGGTCGCGGCCCGTTGCTAAACCCTGCGGGCAATGGGCTGATTATTTCGATCGCGATGGCAGCCGTGGCGGCAAGTTTTGTGAATGCGGATCGCCAGTCGAAAGCCTTGTATGCCGCCTTAGGAGTGATCCTTTTTGTTGGCTGCTATGCGACGCTGACACGCAGTTGCTGGTTGGGCATTGCCGGTGCGGTTGCGGCTGTCGGTTTTGTCTTTAGCCCTCGATGGGTTCGCGTGATGGGGCTGGCGTCCATGGTGCTGCTTGCGGTCGCGATGTCGATGGGCCTGAAAGAGCATCTGATGTCGTTCAAACGCGACAAAGCTCTATCGGCCGAAGATGCGGCCAAAAGCGTCGAACTGCGACCGCTGCTCGCCGCCGTCGCTTTTGAAATGTTCAAAGACAAGCCTCTGACAGGACACGGGTATGGCCAATATCTGCAGCGTCACACCAGCTATCACAGCATCCGTGAACTCGGCATGCCGTTGGAGATGGCACGGCCCTACAGCCATCACAACGCGTTTCTGGCCTTCCTGGTCGACTCGGGACTGATCGGACTTGGGCTGTACCTGGGTTTTATCTCTATGACGGCAATCTATGGCTGGCAACTGGCGCACAACGGAGGTTTGCCCTTAGAAGCCCGACAATTAGGGCTGTTCAGCCTCGCAACGCTGGCGGCCTATTTTCCCAATGCCATGTTTCACAACATGACCATCATTCCCATGGTGCAGATCTTTCTGATGACCTCTGGCGGACTAGTTGTCACCGTTTACCAGCGGGGACTTTCTGACGCCAAACAGGGCGAACGCAGAAGACTTGCAACCGACAGCCATCGGGCTCCTGCCCATCTGACCGGATAACCCTGCTACCACCTGTTTTTGTAGTGGCGGTGCACGACTAGAGACATGTCCGAATAGGGACATGGGGGGCGAAAGGCGGCAAGCTCCGGGGGTGAACGATCCGAATGAGAAAAAGGTGCGCCCCTTAAAGCGGTAGCGGAATGATCAACAACCTAACAAACAATCATCTTGCCATCGCCTCCGGAGACGCGAAATTGGTTGTTGGCCTAATTGGCCCCGCAGCCCGCTCCGCAGGAACTCCTATGCAAGACGCATTCCGCAGTTATCGCCATACAAAAATCATCGCAACGATCGGTCCAGCGACTGAGTCAGAAGAAAAACTGACAAAGCTAATCGAAGCTGGCGTGGATATCGTTCGATTGAACATGGCCCACGGCACCGGCGAATGGGTCACAGAAATCATCGGCCGAATCCGCCAGGTTTCAAAATCGATCGGCCGCCATGTTGCCGTGATGATGGATGTCAAAGGCCCCGAAGTCCGCACAGGACCAGTAGAAAAAACAATCAACCTTTGCACCGGCGACAAGCTGGAATTGCACACTTCCGATTTTGAACAGAAGGATGATGGCGTTCATCGCGTCAGCGTTAATTATCCGGACCTGCCCAAAGACGTCTGCGTCGGAACGACCGTTCTGATCGACAGCGGTTTGATCCGTACGGAAGTCCTCTCCAAAACCGAAACGACGATCCTGCTGGAAGTCAAAACGCCGGGCCCGATGGGCTCCCGACGCCATATCAACCTTCCTGGCACCCTGATCAACCTGCCTGCACTGACAAAGAAAGACGAGCGAGACCTTTTGGCGGGTGTGCAAGCCGGCCTGGACTTCGTCGCACTTTCATTCGTCCGCCAAGCTGCTGACATCCGCACTCTTCGTGACTACTTGAAATCGATCGATTGCAAAGCTCGCATCATCGCCAAGATCGAAGATCAGGCGGGTGTGAAGAACATGGACGAAATCATCAAGGAGACGGATGCCGTGATGGTTGCCCGCGGAGACTTGGGTATCGAAATCGAATACCACAAACTCCCGCTGGTCCAAGCAAAGCTGGTGCAGTCCTGTCAGGCTCACGGAAAGCCCGTCATCATCGCGACACACCTTCTGGAATCGATGGTGCAATCGCCGATGCCGACTCGGGCAGAGATCTCCGACGTTTCCAATGCGATCCGCGAGCAGGCCGATGCGATCATGCTTTCGGGTGAAACCACCACCGGGGCTTATCCGCTTGAATCGGTCGAGGTCCTTAAAAACATTTGCCACAGTATCGAGCCATCGGTTGATGGGCAGATCAACGACCGGATTGAGCTCCATACGCCGAAATCCAAAATGCTGCGATCCAGTGTCAAACTGGCAAAGGAACTCGGCAAATCAGGCGTTGTCGTTTTCACACGCAGCGGCTTCTTGGCTTATGTTCTCGGGGCGATGCGTGCCCAGAATGTGCCGATCTATGCGTTTACCGACGTTCCGGAAACCTTCCACCAACTCATGCTGCCTTGGGGTGTCGAACCCTTCTTGATGGACTTCGACGAAAACCCCGAGATCACGATCCAAAACGCGCTTGGGCAGCTCCTGGTTAAAGGCTGGTGTACCGAAGAGGATTGGCTAGTCGTGATCACCAACGCGCTAGCCGATAACCAAATCATCGATACGCTGCAGCTGCGACAGGTAAAAATCACCTGCGACGTCAAGTTCTGAGCACGGTAGCTCTGAAGGCAGTGACGATAGGGACGGCGACTCCGCCGCCCCCCCGCTTGGTCGTTAGCCGAAAGCTATCGATTCGAGGCTTCGGTCATTTCGGCTAATGAATTTCCGTCCAGTTCATCTGGAAAGTCTCCCGCCCCCCGGAAAACTCGCTCTGTGCGTAATTTATTGGGAATTGGACGGTGGAACCCTCTTCCGAATCGCCGAGACAGTTGATAACCTTCGCGGTCCCCCATAAGACAGCGAATGCTGCGGCGTTCTGAATTCATTTCGAGCGGCCTCGGTAACCTCTAGCACCTGTACACTCCAGCAACGGAACGATGGGAACAAAGATTAAGACCCATAAGGGCACCAAAAAACGATTTCGTCTGACCGCCAAAGGCAAAGCGATGCACCGTCAAAGCGGCACCAGCCACTTGGCATGCGGTCTGAGCAAAAAACGCCGTCGTAACCTGCGTGGAACTACCTCGGTCGATCCTTGCATGGAAAAGACCATCCACGCCGCTCTGAACGGCTACAGCTACTAAGCTGAAATTTATTCTTCATTTGATCTCTCCCCAATTGGATGGGCAATCAAACGTCGATCAACCAAGCGTGAAACGAAATCTACCACGTGGCGTGATCGGGGCCTGACTCCAATACAAATCTGAAAGGAATGCACCCATGCGTGCAACTGGCGGAGCCGCTCGTCGGCAATCCAAGAAACGTCTCTTTAAACGAGCCAAAGGTTATCGCGGTGGACGCGGTAAACTGACCCGTACCGTCAAGGAAACCTTGCTGCGTAGCGGCGCGTATGCGTTTCGCGATCGTCGCGTCCGTAAACGTGATTTCCGCCGTCTGTGGATCACTCGTTTGAACGCCGCCTGCCGTCAACATGACATGCGTTACAGCGAGTTCATCTTCGGACTGAAAAAGGCCGGTATCGAGCTCGACCGCAAAACGCTCTCCGAAATGGCTATCCACGACGCCGATGGCTTCAAAGCGGTCGTCGACAAGGTGAAAGAAGCGCTCGCCGCTTAGTTTTCGCGAACGTTCGGGTTCGGCCGGATGTCTTTCCGTGGCGTGTTCGATACGCCACATTTACGACGTTTCTAACGTTCGTATCCGGCCGCCTTGGATGATGCCGGCAGACGATTGGATCTGTCGGCAGTGATGCCCGTCGATTTCGCGCAAACACACTCATTGCCCTATGTCTCTGAAAGACTTTCTATCGGCCCTCGACTCGCTGCAGTCCGAGGCAATTGGCACCTTAGAAGGTGTCGCAGACGCGGATGCCTTCGAGGCTGCGCGTGTAAAGTACGTTGGCCAAAAGAAGGGCGCGCTCAAAGACATCCAAAAACAAATGGGTGCCGTTGCCGCCGAAGATCGCAAGTCAGCCGGGATGAAGCTGAACGAGGTCAAGCGAGCAATCGAATCGGCCGTCGATGACGCCCAGAAGCGTCTGCTTGGCGGTGACGAACAGTCTGGCGACCCGACCTTCGATCCGACGCTTCCTGGCATTCGCCCCAACGTTGGACACATCCACCCGATCACCCAGACCATCAATCACTTGATGGAAATCATGGGACGGATGGGCTTCGAAGCTGCCGAAGGGCCCGAAGTCGAAGACCCGCACCACAACTTCGTGGCGCTGAACATTCCCGAAGACCACCCGGCACGCGATCCGCTGGACAACTTCTATTTGGCAACAGCCGAATCGGGAACCCAACGTCAAAACATCGAAGGCTCGCGGCTGCTGCGTAGCCAAACCAGCACGGTGCAGATCCGTGTGATGGAAACTAAGCAGCCTCCAATCCGTGTCATCTCGCTGGGACGTGTCTATCGCCCCGACGCTCCCGATGCGACGCACTTTCCGATGTTCCACCAGATGGAAGGGCTGTACGTTGACACCAACGTCACGATGGCCAACCTGAAAACCGTTCTGCGAATTTTCGCAACGAACTACTTAGGTGGTGACGTCGAAATCCGATTCCGCCCCTCGTTCTTCCCCTTCACCGAACCCAGCGTCGAAGTCGACTTTTACTGGGACGGAAAGTGGATCGAATTTGGTGGAGCCGGCATGGTCGACCCCAATGTATTCCGCGCTGTCGGTTACGACCCCGATAAGGTGTCGGGATTCGCATTCGGACTTGGCGTCGAACGTCTCTGCATGAGACGACACGACATCAAAGATATCCGCGACCTTTACAGCGGCGACATGCGTTTCCTTTCGCAATTCTGATCTTGTTATCAGCAGACTTTTGTTCGCCCTGATAACCTCACTCCACTAGCGATCTCAGATCTCAAATGTTGGTTTCCTGGAACTGGCTAAGCCGCTACGTCGACTTGTCGATGGACCGATCCGAATTGGAGACCAAGCTTAGCCTTAGCGGACTCAATCACGAAGAAACGGATTCTTGGAAAGAGAACCCGGCGTTGGTTGAAGGCGACTATTGCATCGACTTGGAAGTAACCAGTAATCGCGGTGATTGCTTGGGGCACATCGGTGTCGCCCGCGAAATCGCGGTCTTGTTCGATCTGGATCTGAAGACGCCTGAACCCAAGCTACAAACCTCGTCGACCGATGTCGGAACGCTACTAAAGGTTGACAACCAATTTGTCGAAGCCTGCCCTCGCTATACCGCACGTGTAATTCAAGGCGTGAAGGTTGGTCCCAGCCCGGACTGGCTCGTCGAAGCATTGCGGTCAGTCTTCTGGCGACGCAACAAAGATCAGTCGGTCGAAATCCCACAAAGCGTCAACAACATCGTCGATGCGACCAACTATGTGATGATGGAATGTGGGCAGCCGCTTCACGCTTTTGACTACGCAAAACTGACCGGGCAACAGATTGTCATTCGGCCAGGCCAACCGAAAGAGATCATCACGGCGATCGACCATCGCCAGTACGAACTCGATTCGTCGACCTGCGTGATCGCGGACCAAGAACGCGCCTGTGCGGTCGCCGGTGTCATGGGTGGTGCCGATTCGGAAGTCACCGAATCAACAACCGACCTCGTTATCGAAGCCGCGATCTTCACCCCATTGTTCGTACGTCGATCGGCAAGGGCTTTAAAACTGCATAGCCCATCGTCCTACCGTTTCGAACGTCGTGTCGATCCGGTCGGAGTCGATTGGGCCAGCCGCCGTGTCTGTGAATTGATCGCCGAAGTCGCGGGCGGAACCGTCGCTGACGGGATCATTGATACCGCACCCGAGATCTCACCGAACCCGCCGATCGTCTTGCGACTTTCGGAAATCGAACGGATCCTCGGAATTAAGATTTCGGCCGACGATACCACTCGTATCCTCAACGCGCTCGGCTGCGAAACGAAGACAAAGATCACCAGCGACGAAGGCAGCTTTGTGCCGCCGTCTTGGCGTCATGACCTGACCCGCCAAGCCGATCTGATCGAAGAAGTCGCGCGTGTTCACGGCTACGAAAAAATTCCCGAAGACAGCCCGATCCCCGTCGCCCCCAGCAGTAAACGGGCGTTCGACGTCGCGGCCGAAAAGATCCGCCACACGTTGACCGCCGCTGGTTACAGCGAAGCGATGACACCCAGCGTTGTCCGGCAGGTTTTGGATCAATCGCTTTCACCTTGGACCGATCGCCCCGCTTTGGTCACCCAGACAGCGATGCTGAAAGGTGCCAAGACCATTCGCCGCTCTCTGCTGCCAAGCTTGTTGGAAGCGCGAGCAAACAACTGGGCATCGGCATCCATCGAAGCGAACTTGTTCGAGATGGCTCATGTGTACCTGCCTGACGAATCCCCCGAAGGCCTACCAGACGAACACTACAGCGTCGGCATGGTTTCCGGTGAAGACTTCTTCGTTGTCAAAGGTGCAGTCGAAACGCTTTGTGAATCGATGGGAATCGGTACCGCGTTCGGTATCAAACCTCGGCAACTAAGCGGGTTCGTCGAAGGCCAAGTTGTCGAACTATCACTGGGCGACGACTGCCTGGGCTACCTTGGCGTCGTTGCACCAAAAACGCTGAAACAGTGGAAGCTGCCTGGCAACGTTGTCACTTGTGAACTTTCGATGTCGACGCTGATGAAACATGCTCAGCTCGTTCCGCAGCAGCAATCGGTCAGCATGTACCCCAGCGTCGAACGCGATTTGAACTTCGTCATGAAGGAATCGATTCGCTGGAGCGAACTTGAAAACATTGTTCGCTCTGCCGTCGGGGAACAACTAAAAGCGGTGACCTACCGCGAAACTTATCGTGATGCCGAGCGTGACGGCAAAGACAAGAAACGCATTCTGATGACCGTACAGCTGCAAAAGGATGACGCCACACTTAGCGGTGATGAGGCTGACGCCTTGGTCCAAGCGGTGATCGGAAAGTGCAAGAGCGAACTCGGCGCCGAACTGCTGGGTTAAGATGCCCGTTCAAGTATTTGCTTACTGCACCAACCGTCATGCGTCTTGGCCTGACTTCCCGCATCAGCCCGCGATGCGTCGCGATCCGTCCACGCCCGGATTTGACCAGCATCTCATCGAGATGGTTTCACAGATTTTTGAGCAGTCGGGCGGTGAAATTAGCCAATCCGTCTACGGCGTCTGCCGGCACCTGCAACGCACGAACGTCATCCTGGCTTTTGAAGTCGATGCCGAACACTTGGAAGCGATCGCGCCTTGGGCTTGGGAATTCAACGCGGTCCTTTTCCTGCCGGATGGAAACATCCGCGACCCCAACGGAGCAGTATTGGTCGATCGCGAAACGATGCAGCCGGACCCCAAGGCGCAATTGCCTTTTCCAGTGGATGCGCGAAGCCGCAAGGCACAGTCTGAAATACAGCTACGCAACCGGCAAATCGATACGCCGGAAACGCTTCCGCCAGTTGTTGCTGAATCAGAAGTCCAGCTAAGACCGGCTGATGAAGTTGCGTGGCGTGCACTGGCTTTGTTTATCGTCGCGGTCCGCGCCGAATCGCTGGCGACAGAAGAACCGATTCCGGTCGAAACCTTGCGTGCTAAGCAGCCACTGGCGTTCCAAGCGTTGACGCCCTGGGAACAGGCTTTCATGGAGAACGAATCTCCCAGCAGCGAGGATGTCTCCGCTGCGGGCTGGCGTTATGAGTCACTGGCGGCACTGCAGTGGGCGATGGGCTTGGCCGCGGCGCTGCCATTTCCTGATACGATTTGCGATGTTCCCGCCGCCGCTAAACTGATGATGTCGGTCCAACCTAGGGAGTTGGTTTCCGCAGCGACCCTGCGACCGACCGATCAGATTCTGGACGCTCTCGATCTGAACTTTCGGCTGCTGTGGGCGGCCCGCCAAGCGTCCGTCGACAACGTCGATCCGCCTGCAGGGCTCGAAGGCGGCGTGGTAGCGGAACGGCAACACACGCTAAACTGGTTGACTTGCTTCGAAAATGCAGAGTGGGACGACGTCGACATTCCCAGCTGATTTCTCCCATCGCCGATTGTGGCGATGCAACGAAAATGCTTGACCCGCATTTTCAGGCCGGCTGAAGAAACTGGGATATCGCGCATGGACCCAGCCAGACATCATCCTCGCCAAAAGTGAGAAAGCGGTTGCCATCCGCAAAAAGACGGAAGAAGACTGGTCCCTTGAGCGTCTGATTAGTATCGAATGCCACCAACACCACCTGTCACCTGTTCCAATGAATGCCATTTTTAGGGTTTGGCGATGAGCGAACTGAAAGGCGAATTGCGTCCCAAACCAGAAGATCTCGGTGTCGAAGACCCAGACTTGGTCCCCATGTCCCGAAAGGACTTTCGGAGACAAAAACGTCGACAACGCCGAAAGCTCATGCTTGCGGTGCTTCCGACGATGTTGACGCTCGGCAATGGGATGTGCGGTTTAGGTGCCATTGCCGTCGCGGTTAGCGGACCAGAGCTGAACTGGCCCTTGGAACAAAAGCTATTTGCGTCGGGACTGCTGATCTTTGGCGGGATGTTGTTCGATGCACTCGATGGTTCGGCCGCGCGAATGACCGGTCAAGAAACCGAATTCGGAGGGCAACTCGATAGTCTTTGCGATGCGGTCACTTTCGGAACCGCACCGGCAGTCATCATTTGGCGCATCAGCGACGCCTTACCGCAACGCTTTTTGTGGGCTTGCGGTGTTCTATTCACGCTTTGCGTTTTAATTCGCCTGGCGCGATTCAATGTCGAAACAGGCGAAGACGACACTCACGAAACTTTTGAAGGACTGCCCAGTCCTGCCGCTGCGGGTACACTCGCCGCGTTCGCACTTGCGATGCCAGAACTTAAAAGCATCGCCGAAGAAGCATCGTATTCAGAGCACGTTCAGTTGGCCGCTGAAAAGGTTCTGATCGCCTCACACTACATCATCCCAAGTCTTGCGGGTGTTTTGGCGTACCTGATGGTTTCGCGATTCCAATACCCGCACTTGGTAGCCCAGTATGCGCAAGGCAAACGATCGCTACATCAGATCGGCCAAGCGCTCTTTGTGGTTGTCGTCGCGATCTTTATTCACTGGATGGTGCTACCGATCGCGTTCTGCTACTACTCGTTCGGAACGCCACTGAAATCGCTACTGATGAAATCAAAGGCCGATCCACCGTCTGAGATGGCACATCACCACGGCGACTAGAATTGCGATTTGGGCAGTTCCAAAGTTCGATTGTTAACGACGTTCGTTGTACAAACAAACGGCTTCGTCAAAACTGGTCAGGCCATCGACGACCTTATCCATCGCACTTTGAGCCAGTAGCTTCATCCCTTTCTTGACGGCAAACTCCTTCATCGCGCCGCTGCTTTCGCCAGCCAGGATCATCTGCCGAAGTTGATCGTTAATTCGAATCACTTCGAACACGGCGACGCGTCCTCGATAACCCGTTTTTCGACACTTGTCACACCCGACGGCTCGGAACACTTGCAGATCGCCTGGAATTCCATAACGCTGGCTGATTTCTTGATCCAAGTGGTAGGGAACTTTGCATTCATCGCAAAGCCGTCGAATGAGACGCTGGGCAACAATGACCCGCAAAGCGTCAGCCAATCGATAAGCTTCGATCCCCATGTCCTGTAGTCGTACGATCGCGCCGATCGCATCTTCGGTGTGCATGGTGGATAGAACCACCCGCCCGGCCATTGATGCTCGCATACAAACGTCCGCGGTCTGATGATCGGGTAACTCGCCGACCATCAAGACATCTGGGTCCTGCCGCAGCAAAGCTTTGGCTGCTTCGACGTAGCCGAACCCATCCTGCGAATGGGTCTGCATTTGATTGATTCCGTCGATGCGAAACTCAACAGGATCTTCGACAGTACAAAGATTCGTTTCGGCATCATTGAGCGATTCCAAACAGGAATACACCGTCGTGGTCTTGCCACAAGTCGTTGGTCCTGTGACAAGCATCAGCCCGCTCTGGCAACGAATTGACTCCATCAGGTCTTTGCGTTGTCGACGTGTCAAACCTAATTTCGATAGATCCAATGGAACTGCAGCTTTGTCTAAGACTTTCATGGCGACATTTTCGCCGTTGATCGTCGGACAGGTGCTCATCCTTAGATTGACTCGGTCATCACCAAACCGGACCGTGATCACACCGTCTTGCGGCAACTTCCGTTCTTCCACGTTCATCTGTGCAAGAATCTTCAGTCGGTTGGTGACGTTTTGAACTAAAGCGACGGGAGGAGGCGAGATCTCAGTCAAGACGCCATCGATCCGCAATCGAACACGACAGGACGTCTCGTAGCACTCCAGATGAATATCCGTCGCCGCAAGCGACAGGGCTTGTTCAAACAATCCGTTGACATAGCCGATGATTCGTCCGTCTCGGCCAGGCGGTGGTGATTGATCAAGATGCAGAACTTCGCTTTCGGCAACCGCGACGTCATCTTCCTCATCACACTCGTCGTCATCGATCTCTTCGAAATCCATATCGCTCATTGCCGGAATCGGATCGGTCCACTCCGCACCCTGATAAAGCACGTTGAGCAACCGTTCGACGACCGTCAGGGGAGCGAACATGGGGCGCATCTGGCGTCCGGTCAACAAGCGAACCTCATCCGCCAACAGCAATGAATCTGGAGCAAATACCGCGACCTCTAAAATGCTTCCATCATCGTTTAGTGGCGCAACGAGATGATCACGGCATAGGCGATAGGGCAATATTGATGCGATCGAAGGATCAATTGGCGGAGCGGCATTGATCGGAGGATCGAACAGCGGAACTAAATAGTGCTCCGAGTAGCAGCTCGCGATTTGAGTTTCCGAAGCTAAGCCACACCGGATGATCGATTCTTCGACAGTGCAATTATCTTTGCCTACCGACTGCCAAAGATCTTCCAAGCGTTCAGGATCCAAGCGATCAAGCCGATCGAGCAACTGAATAATCAGAGGGTGACGCTGGCTGCTCGCGGTTGCTGTGGAAGAAGAGTTAACAGCTTTCATGATTTGGAGTGCCCTTTTTCCAAATGTTCGCCTTGTCCGTTTTCTGACTGGACCGTCCACAGTCCCATGTCGTTCGATTCCGATGACCAACCTGCATCGGGCGCGTCCTTGGGATGCGAATCGAACACTTTAAAGCTAGCTCGATTGCCGTCTGCCTGACTTCGCCTTTTCATTTTTGGAACATCATTGATACTCTTCCGTGCCTGGCCGAGTGATATCCCTAAACTTGATGCCTGACGTTTCGATGTCCTCTTGCCGTCACACAGTTGTTTTTCAAGAGGTTGGCTTACAACGAAGAACAAGGCATCGAAAAGAACAGAGAATGCCTGAGGGTTTCCCCGCCTTGCGAAACAAGCCAGCACGGCTCGTCGAGTTCTTGTCTAGTTCTTATCTAGCCCGCGATCGCTGGCCAGACTTTTTGGGTCAGCGTGTAAAAAGAGATGCCGACAAGGACAATGAATCCCGGAACGGCCAGCGTGTTCAACATCCAGCCGTTGCGATACTCACCCATGACAGTTCTTAAATTGCATAGATACAACATGGTACCTGCAATTAGCGGCGATGCGATCACGGTCAGAGCTTGCGCCGCGACAATCGCTGTGAAAGGGCGCACGCCGGTCATCACGACATACATCGCGACCACCATTCCAATCAACAACACTGCCGCAGTCAGTGCTTTGGGAGCCTTTTGATCCGGACGGTCCCCCCAACGAAGTGCGTCGGACAGGATGAAGCCACCGATCATCGAATTAACAATGAACGATGAGAAAGCCGCTGCAAACAGTCCGACACAAAAGATCACTCGCCCCTTCTCTCCAAATAGCGGGACAAGGGCGTCAGCCACTTCACCAACACTTTCCAGCTCGCGATGACGCAACACAGCGGCAGCCGTTGCCATGATCATCGCAGAGATCAACCCCATGATGATCGCTGACAACCCCGCATCGGCGACTCCATCTCGCAAATTTGCTGGCGTCCAACCTTTGAATCGAGCCAAGTATGACTGGTAGTACGCCGCACTAATAACGAACGTCGTTCCGACCAATCCTAGCAGCGGCAATTCCAATTCGATGCCATCAAGTGGCACCAAGCCGCGTGCCACTTCGGTCACACTGGGACGGGCAAATGCAAGGTTGATCGTAAATGCCAACAGCATGATGCCGACGAAACAAGCCATCAAGCGTTCAAGAACTTTGTAAAGGTTCGCGAACCCGAACAGGATCATCAAGACGATGCCGTTTAGAACCAGTGGCCAATAATTCGAATCGAAATACGACGACAACGCCGCTTGCGTTCCCAGGTTATTCCCAAACTGAAATGCTGATGCGATAAAAAAGACCGTCACGCCGATGACGACAGCCACGGCCGGATGGAGATGGTCCCGCACCAATTGGGCGATTGATACGTTGGTAACGGCACCCAACCTCATTCCCATCGTGACATAAGTCATCATCATCCCCACGGCGACCACGATGACCCATAGATTGGAATATCCTGCTTGCGCCCCGACCTTCGAACTGGTCAGAATACTTCCCGGTCCGATGACAACACATGCCGTCACAAGACCCGGTCCGATTCGATTGACCCAAGTTGATTTCGAAGGCGAGGCAACTTCGTTCATCACACCGCTCCCAGACCTGGACCGTCCAAACAACTGGTATCCATCGAGCCATTTCGAACAGCAAAGATACCTGGGAACCTTGAGTCCCAACCTTCATTCGCGACCGGACAGTATTGGCGTGAGTTTGATTCAATCGCCGCGACGCCGGGAATATGAGCTGCCAATCCCGCGGAATGAATCAGTGAAGCCCCTGGACATGTCAGGTCTTGCACACACAAGAACATGCCAAGTTTCTTGATCGCGACGGCCATCAACAACGATTGCGATTGCCCCTTACATGCCTTCAGTGCCGCGCCGGTGTAGCCCATTTCCCGTGCCAGCAACAATGTTTCCAGATCGGTCAAAGATTCATCGATAACGACCGGTTTCAATTCCGCCGCTCGATGCATCTTGTTGTCCGGATAGGCTTTCAGGTCTCGCGCTGTTGGCTGTTCGACATATTGGATTCGATCAAAGCCCAACCGAGAGGACTCTTTGACACGACGCAGCACTTCAATCAAATAATCAACATTGGGACAACGCTCATTGAAATCGAGTGAGTAGTACCATTGACCAACACCTCGTTCGGCCTGAACTTCGGCAGCAATCCGATCAACTTTGACCACCCTTTCGACATCCCATTGAACATCGTCGCCATTGAGCTTGATCTTCATATGAGTCAGCCCGTTGTGGCGAATCCACTGCGGAAGCGTGTCCGGCAAACCGTCACCCGTTGGCGACTGAACTTCCTGATCATCGAGCGGATCCAATGCTCCGACCAAGTGGTACAAAGGCATCGATGGCTTGACAGTTTCGCTGACGTAACTGCTGATCCACTCGCCTTTGTAGCTGTCGCCCAGGTAGTGCCCAACATCATGGCTCATCCATTGTGTGCCATAAGTGCGGTAGCAATTCAAACCATGAACCTTTCCAAACCCATCGTGAATGGCTGCGTCAAAAGGACTTGCCGTCACCAATGCAGCTAACTTTGGAATGGGGTCTGCCAATTGAAGCTCTGTCGATAGCTGGTTGGTACAGTCAAGGAACTGATGTTCCAGAGCCACACCCAAATCGACGGGATGCCCGAACTCGCTATACGCTTTCGCAATCGCCTCAAAACGTTCAGCCAACTTCGTCATCGCACCGAGCGTTTCGTCGTAGGAAAGCTGTTTCGATGGATACGCCCAGATGTTCGACAAAGGCATCGATCCGAATCCTTGCCCCTGTTTGCCGTCTCGAGTCACGACGTCGATATGCACATTCAGCACGGTGGCTTTGTCAACGGCAACTCCCCCGAACTTCATCACCGTTCGATAGTCAAAATTTTCGTAGCTGATACGTACATCAGTGATCCGAATATCCGTCTGCTTCATCGTCTTGTATTGATCGAGCTGTTTTAATTTGATTGGAAGTGACGAGTTTACAGCTGCAGGCTTTCACAGGTGATCGATCCGGCCTATCCATGCGGCAATTATGCTGACTTTCACCCGATAGCGGGGAGAAACATTACATCCGATCCGTAGCAAGACCATTGACGGCTGGCTGCAGAAACAAGCGCCGAAGTCAAAACCCGAACCGGTCTTGGTGGTCGATGAAGGCTTTGCTTTCCGCTAAGATTCAGCAATACCATCCCTCGATCGAACAGAATCCTATGACGACTTTGCACGTCGAACATCTCCGTCGCACGTTTCAGTCAGCAGGTGAACCACTGCATGTCCTTCGCGACGTCAATATGGATGTCACCGGTGGCCAGTCGCTTGCCATCGTCGGCCCCAGCGGCAGCGGAAAGAGCACCCTACTGCAAATACTGGGAACGCTGGATCGCCCCGACGCTGGCACCGTTAAAGTCGATGGTGAAGATCCGTTCTTGCTCGACGACAAGCAAGTCGCACATTGGCGAAATCAAAAGATCGGATTCATCTTTCAAGACCATCATCTTTTGCCGCACCTTTCGGTGATCGAAAACGTTCTTGTTCCAACGCTTGCCGGCGGTCGTGCCACGGACCCATTGGTCGAACGTGCGCACGAGTTACTTCAATCAGTCGGTCTTGCGGAGCGGATTGAGCATTTGCCGAGCATGCTTTCCGGCGGCGAGCGGGAAAGGGTTGCGATTGCCAGGGCGTTATTGATGAGCCCCTCATTAATCCTGGCGGATGAACCGACTGGAAATCTGGATCGCAGGACGGCTGAATCCGTCACAGAAGTCTTGCAGAGTTTGCAAAAGCAGAATGGATCAATTTTGATTTGCGTCACACACAGCGAAACGCTTGCCAACGCGATGGATCGCCGTTTTGAATTGCTCGATGGCAAGTTGGTTGAATAAGATGCTGGCAAGTGGCTTCAATCGCTTTGCGAAATCAACCGCGAATGAATCCAGCTAGATCGGCAATGCGAAGTCTTCAAAACTACTTATGACACTTGCCTTCACGCCGTTGCATGAAACGACAACGGAATAAACTAGAACAGCAAGACCTCGCCGGCGTCAACGTGCTCTTCTTCTTGACCATCGTTTCCGACGTCTTGCACGATGTCTGCCAAGTTATCGTCGACAACCTTCCGGTTTTCGAACAAGGCTACAAGTTTTTGGATGTCATGCTCAGCCCGTTTTAAGCCTTGCGCAACTGGATCCTGGAACTGCAGATAAGAAAGTGTATCGCGAGACCGTTTAAGGATGTCGTTGTTGCGGCTTTCGGTCGATTCGAGAACCCGACTGAGCAGTGTGGATATCGACTGCGTTTCGCGTCGCACGTCGGTCATCTCTGCTCGGAATTCATCCGAAAACTCTGACAACGATTCCGCAATAGATACGGTCTCGGCTTCCAGCTTTGGCATCCCTTCGACGAACTCGGCGACAGAATCGGCGATCGTATGATTGGCTTCTTCAACACATTCGCTGAACGATTTCATTTCTTCGCCAAGCACGGCGAATGCGCGACCTTGTTCCCCCCCAAGGCGACTTGCTTCGATCTGAACGTTAAAAGCCAACACCTGGCTTTTCTTCATCAAGTGGGCTGTTTGTTTTGCCGCATCGTGGATCCGTCGCGACGTTTGGTTTGCCATACGAACGAGTTCAAGTTGCTTTGAAAAGCAGTCTTCGACGCGATTGACCAATGCTTCGATCATTTCCGACTGATGTTCAATGGCTTCGGAAATGGTGCGATCCTCGGCGTCAGCAGATTCACCATCCTTCGCCTCACCGCTTTCGGCGCGAACAAATCGAGCCAACGATTCGCGCAGCTCGTCGTTTCCGGACGTCGCAACGTCGACGATCGAGATCAATAGTTCGCCAATATTGAGCGCTGCGTCTTCTGTCGTCGAACGCATCTTCTCCATATCTTTCATGATACGAGAAGTCACTTTCCGACAGAAAGCGATTTGCCCGAATGAGGCTGTAAGTTTTGAAAAACCGAACATACTCTACCTTGTTCGTCTTTCGTATCTAATCAAACGACGGAAATCTCATGGGTTGATCGAACGAGACCCTGCGGTTGTAGACACGGGAACTGTTCAGTTGGTGTTGGTCAGCTTCTTCACCGCTGCGACAAGCATATCGGCTTTGAATGGTTTAACGATCCATCCACACGCGCCGGCTGCTTTCGCTTTGGCGATCAAGTCTTTGGCACCTTCGGTCGTCAGCATGATGATCGGCAGGCTCGCGAACTTGATATCTTTCTTGACCTCCGCGACCATCTCGATGCCATTCTTGTTCGGCATGTTGACATCGCAGACAACGCAATCAACGGACCCTGCTTTGATTTTTGCAACTCCGTCGACGCCATCAACAGCTTCGCTCACACTTAACCCCGCTTGGGAAAGTGCCGCGCACACCTGCTGGCGAACGGTCGCCGAATCATCAACAACTAGGACGTTAGTACTCATGGCGTCTAAATGGGGGTATGTAGGAAAATGGATTCGTAAAACTCTGGCTTACACAAAAGAGCACGCCGACTAGAAAAGATGCAGACTTCCCTCATCAGCACAGACAAGGTCAGGATGGTGCTCCCAACTTGAATCATCTGTGATGTTGACGTGCAGCAATACGATGACTGTTCCCAAGCTCATCTGCACGGCAAGGATGGTTTGCTCACTGCAACCGGTGGTGAAGCCAAGTTGCAAACCCTGAACAGAAACGGGCAATCCCATCTGGCAGTCCACGTGAAATGCAGCGAGATTATTTTTAAACCTTCCGGCCAACTGGTTGGTCAGTTCACCGACCCAATCAGTCGGACTGTCCGCTAACCCTTGGCACAAGGCGTTGATCGTGTCGACATTCGAAAGCAGACCGATCGAGCAGCGAACCTGATCTCCGCAAAGGCCGATCGATGAAGTCACCATTTCGTTGGACCGTGCGTAGTTGTCTGCCTCTTTGCGAAGAAGTTCCGCAGACGCCACACGATCAAGGAACTGCGGTTTAACTGCCGAATCCGAATAGAACTCGAACAGTTCGACCACAGCATTGGTGAATTCTTCGTCAATGATCTGAGAAGCTGAACGCATCTTTGGTCACCTCCAGTCGAATAATATTGGTACTCATGCAGTTCAAGCTGCCGAGATAAGCAGGTCTAAATCGATGCCGTGCGAAGCTAACAACTGGCACGTTTCGGGCGCCATCGCATCGGCGGGGAAAATGAATCGATAACAGGTTCCCTCACCCTTTCGGCTCTCAACTTCAATTGAACCGCCTAGCGACTCGGTCGCTTGCCTCAACGCGCCCATGCCGATCCCTCTGCCACTGATCGACGTCACTGTTTTTGAAGTGCTAAGCCCAGTCGCGAACAAAGCGTTTACGAGGTCGTCATCGGTTTGGAATGGTAGGGCACGATCCTGGGCAAGTTTCGCCACCCGATCCCAATCGATTCCCTTTCCATCGTCCGAGATCGAAACCACAAATCGCTCGTCTTTGATCGCGGTTTCCAAAATGATCGTTCCGAAATCGCTTTTCCCCATCAGTTGCCGATCTTCGACTTGCTCCAAACCGTGGTCGACAGCGTTGCGAATCGCATGAACGAGCGCGGACCAGAACGGCGACCAATGTTTCGGTTCGGTACGGAGGCTTCCTGATCGCACGAGAACATCGATGTTCCCTTTCTCCAGTTGCTTTGCCATTCGCTTTGCCTGTGTCGCAATACGCTTCAGGCGAACGTCTGTCGGTTCGAGCTTCCAAGCGGCGACCAATGGAGCCAAGTTCTCGGCGGGTTCACGATTGAGGATGCGTAAAAGCAGTTGGTTGTACTGATCATCCGTGAGACGATACTCGTCATCAGTGTCGCTGATCAGACGTCTTAAATTTGCTCGGACATGCGTCCAGCATTCGAATAGCTCTGACCAGATCGCGCCTTCAGACATTTCCCCCGACTCGGCAAGAGCAGACTCGATGTTGTGGCACGCGTCAGCTAAGCGTTCGATGCCAAAGATGGCCGCGTTTCCTTTGAGCGTGTGGATTTTGCGTTTGGTGACTGCTAGATCGACATGCTGGTTTTCTCGCAATCCGTCGATCAGTTCAGAAGACTCGTGAAAGAACTCCAAGAATCCGCTGCGGTCTTTTGTGATGCCGTCGAGCATCCGAATCAGCTCGCGACTTTCAGCTTCTAGTTTTTGGCGTTCAACTTCCGAAGTGATATCCGTCACAACGACAGTTAGGTGTTCTGGCTCTGTCGGTTCGATCGGGTAGTATTCGATCGAAAACGTGCTCGCCGCATTCTCAAACCGGGTCGGAAGCTGGTCCAACGTTACTTCGACAGGCATGATCCCTTCGAAGACTTCCTCGAGTCCGAATGCGAGCCACTCGGCTGCCTTTCGGTCGTGGCGTTCGATCACATCGATCAACGTCTCGCCTGGCTTGATTTCACCAAGCATGACCTCGACCGCTTTGGAACGCTCTTCTTGGATCGAGCCATGTTGATCAATCGTCAAGAATCCTTGATCCACCGAATTGAGGATCATTCGCATGTCGTCGTTGCGAGCCTCAAGCTCGGACGTTCGCATTGCGACAATCTTTTCCAAGCCGATAACGTTGTCGAAGAAACTACGTGCGATAAAGACCGCCGCGATCGATTCCAAAACGACGAATGCCGCATGGACGCCGACCACCCAAATCGGCGCGTCATAGTTGAACACACTTGACGGCAACCAATACCAAAGGAGCAGGTGATGCAGTGCCGCCGTTGTTGCCGCAGCCAAAATCACTGTGGGATTTGCAAACACGGCCAACAGTGCGATCAATACGAAGAAATAAAAGTGCATCTCGATCTGCACCGGCCCCTGTCCAAAATGCACAAGCAAACCGCCCATGAACATCGCCGAGATACCGATGACGACCGAAACCGCTCGCCGAGATTTGAATGTCCACAATGCGGTTAGCGGTCCTGCCAACACAGCAGTTGTGAGGACCACTGCATCAATCGCGTCGGTATCGTTGAAGTACGCGATCGCAGCAAAAATCGGCAGATGGCAGGCTAGAACGATCGTGAAAACACGATTGATGCGCGCCAAGTAGTCGTTTTCGAAATCCGAAACGGCCGCAGGCAATACAATGTATCGAGCCAGTGAGGAGAACATTCGTGGTCTATTCCTGTTCGTACTTCAATTGCAAAGGATCGACAACCTTGCGAAGGCTTCGCGAAACCGCACATCCATAGATGGGCAATGACTCAACAGATTGACCTTCAAGCAATGTCTTGATAATGGAAACGTCTTGAACATCGAGACCTTGCTTCCTCGATGTATAGCCGCCGCTGTAGCGAATTGTGCCGCTGTGGTCGACAACTAGCATCATCGGGCTTGACTCGATTCCGAAGCGCTCCTTCAACTCTGTATGTTTGACGCTTTCCGTTGCGAACCCTTTTTGCGTCGCTTGTCGGTCAAACTCGGGATCACTGCCGACAAACAAGATCTTTTCGTGAGTACCGTTAATCGGCGTTCGTTCTAGCAACGTTCTCAGCACTCGTTTTGAACACGGACACTGTAGATTCATCACATGAATCACTCGCAATCGTTGATCTCGGTCTGAAACATCCGAGATCAACCCGGCGTTGACGCGGCTTCCCATCTCCGGCATTGGCAGTGTGACCCAGTGAGCCACCATCAATGCCGAAATCACAACGCTCAGGCCTATGGCCCACACAACGATCGCGAACTTTCCACCGATCGCAGTGATACGGCGCAAAACGCTTGGCGTGTTTTCAGTTGATGCTGTGGTGCTCTCCATGCTCTCCATTTGACCCAAAGCAAATACAGTTCTTCTGCCACCTAAAAGGAGGCCCAGTATTACCTTGGACAAAAGTTGACTCTCGGCGCTTTCGGCGACGGTAAACCGACCAAAATGGTTGTACTTCGGTCGAGGGAATACCCTCGAATCCACCGTGCTCCGCAACCAACCGGACTCGAAGGCCGTGCTGACTCGAAGGCGATGCCGGATGATGCTCACAACGGTCACGCAGATGGAATGGCGATCGATGTCATCACGTTGATGAACAACTGACCTTTGCGAGGCAAATCGATAAGCAACAATCCCCACGGCGCAATTGGAAGATCTGTCGCCGCCATGGGTTGACCACTATCAGATGCGTTGGCGAGCAAAACAAAAGCGATAAACTGTCTGCCGAGAACTGACACAACACCCACCCTCCCCAACCGAATAACGCCATGGCAGAGAGCCGAACTGACATCCTTCAACGACTTCGCAACAAGATCGCAAATGGGCTTCCAATCATCGGTGGCGGTGCCGGGACCGGGATTAGTGCAAAATGTGAAGAGGCTGGCGGAATCGATTTGATTGTGATCTACAACTCTGGTCGCTACCGCATGGCCGGACGAGGATCTCTGTCAGGCCTGATGCCCTATGGAAATGCGAATCAGATTGTGAAGGAGATGGGATACGAAGTCCTGACCGCGGTCACGCAAACTCCGGTGCTTGCCGGGGTGTGCGGAACCGACCCATTTATGATTCGAAACCGTTTTTTGCGCGAGCTCAAAGATATCGGCTTTGCGGGCATACAAAACTTCCCGACAGTCGGCTTGATTGATGGAACCTTCCGCGCGAACCTCGAAGAGACCGGCATGGGGTTCGATCTCGAAGTCGAATGTATCGCCGCGGCGCACGATTTGGATTTGCTAACCACCCCTTACGCGTTCGATGCGAAACAGTCCGAACAACTGACTCAAGCGGGTGCGGATATCATCGTCGCCCACATGGGCCTGACGACCAGCGGAACGATCGGCGCAAAAACAGCGTTCACACTCGATGACAGTGTTGTCCGTGTCCGCGAGATCGCCGAAGCGGCCAAGTCGGTCCGCGAGGACACAATCGTCCTATGCCACGGCGGTCCGATCGCGATGCCAGAAGACGCCCAGTATGTTCTCGATCGCGTGTCGATTGTGGACGGATTTTACGGCGCAAGTTCGATGGAACGACTGCCAACCGAGATCGCGTTGACAGACCAAGTCCGACGTTTTACCGAGATCCGCCGCTCATAGATCCGTCGTGCATAGATCCGTCATACAAAGATTCGTCGGCGGATCTGTTGGACTTTGCCCTACCTAGAATCGGACTGCGACGATTTCTTTCGTCGCTGTGTAATCAACGCGTGCATCACATCACTTCGACGAACAACGCCTTGCAATTCGTGAGGCTTACCGCGACTGACAACAGGAATACAGTCGTCCGTTTCACCTTGAAACAATTCGAACGCTTTGGTCGCCGGGTCGTCCATGTGCAAGTACGACTGCAAATCACTGACCAAGTCTTCGGCGCGGACTAATTTTGCCGCGCTATGATCAAACAAAACATCGCTTAGCAACGGATAACGTATCACGCCGACGACGCTAAGTTTGTCATCGACAACCGGGTATGTGTTGTCATGACTGTGTTCGATATGGTCGACAACTTGATCAAAATCAGCCGACTGATGGATGCCTTTCGTCTTTCGCAACAAATCGCTGACCTTGACTTTGCTGATCGAAGCCGGGGTCGGTTCACTCCGCCGCAGCGCCGATCGAAAACGGTCGACCACATTGCGAAGCTGCTCCATCGGAGTCCGACTGGTGTGGTGAATCGCTTGGGCCAGAGGAACTTCGCCGGTCTGAAGCAACGATTTCCGGATCCAAAGCGGCCCGAGAATTTCGAATAGAACGACGGAACCCAAGATGATGTCCTGAATCGGTTTGCCCAGCGACTCATCACGGCCGACAGCAATCGTTGACAATGCAATTGCCGCGCCCGCCTGGGCGAAAAGACAGGCCCCACCCCAATCACGCAATTCGCGTGGTTGACGCGTCACCTTGGCAGCAAGGTAAACACCAAACCATTTGCCTAGGACACGAAAAACGATATAGACCGCCCCAAGCTTACCGGCGGTGATAAACGCCCCTAAATCAAGCTCGGTTCCGTGGGCGACAAAAAACAAGACCGCAAGCAGGCCCGATAAGTGGTCCAGCTCGTCAACGATCTTCTGCTTGTAGTCCGACGTATTGGCAACGGTCACTCCCATCATCAGGAACGACAGCATGTAGGGAACTTCGAATGTTTCATCGATTCCCAACAGGAAGGTGATCGCAGCAACCAAAAGCACCAACCAACGTTTCATGCTCAGAAAGCCACAGCCATAACTGACAACCAAGCCGGCTACGATTCCCAGGACGATTGAACCGAGAACGTTGCCGATCACGCTCATTAATTCCGTGGCAAAACCGGTATGCAGCTTCCCTTGAGAATACTCGATTGTCAGGAAAGCGAATTCGAACAGGACGATGCACGCGAAGTTGTTCATCGCGACCAGAAATCCGGTGCTTTCGGTCACGGGACCTTCGGACCTAAATTCTTTCAGCACCAGAATCGTTGTCGCAGGTGCCGTGGCCACCGCCAGGCAGCCGAGTAGCAGAGCCATGCTGCCGGTACAACCGAACAGAAATAACCCCACAGCGACGAACAACAGCGTTAAGAAAATTTCGCCTGCGGAAATCATCAAGCAGTGCGCAGCGACACGCCTGACTTTGGAAAACGTAAACTCGCAGCCGAGATTAAAAAGCACCAACGCCATCGCGAGCTTCAAAAGGGGCTCGACAATCGTCACATGGTCTTCGGGAACCCAATCCAAAGCACTGGGGCCGACCAGCAATCCGACCAAAAGGTAAGCGGTCACTTTTGGCAGATGGACGAGATCGGCGAACACGCCTGCGGCCAAGCAGGCGGCCAACAACAAGCCGATCGTACTGGTAATTTGCAAGTCTCCCATGGGTGCAAAGTTTAGTCGATTTCGCGAATTGCGGGGCTCTGCGAAGATCGCTTCTGGGGCTGGAGGTCTGGCGAAGTGCAATTGCTCCAATTGTGTGCGTCGTGCGGGCGACCGAACCTTTCGAAATCGCACCCCGGCGGAGACACGCAATCGTTACTCGGAACGCTGATTGCGACTTCGGGCTGGGCGGTCAGATCCAGCAGATGCGTGCACCGTATGAAAGTGAGACATCAGAGGGCGAATGCGGGGGCTGCCGCGCAGGACAGATCCACAGGCCAGCCGATTGCGAGATAGTGGTTCTCCTATTGCTGGCAGCCACGTTGTTTCGGTCCGCTCACGTGCGACCACACAAAAACGCTTGACACTTATAGACCGAATGTCTAAAGTATCTCCTGTCGCGACGGGGGTCGTCACTTCGTCGCTGCGAGTTCGATCGCGAGCGAGAGAAACCGATGGACAGAATCACGTTTCTTAGATTGGCGTGTTTGGCGGGACTATGCCTCCCGTTCTCGGTGTGCGGCACCTCGACCGCAATGGGACAAGCGGCGAGCGAAAGGAAACCGGTTCGTTCGACGACGACTCAGACACCGGCATCGCTATCTGCTGAGTCGATTGTCAAAGAAACTCGCATCTCTGATTCTTTGGGTGATTCGTTTGCAAAATGGATTGACGAACGCGGCGAACAGACTTGGGGCGAGCCGCCGGAGCCTTGTGATGACCTAACGTTTGCTCGGCGAGTTTACCTAGACTTGATGGGCCGCGTTCCCAGTGTTTCCGAGATTCGGGATTACCGTGAGCTTGGCGACCAACGGCGTGAACTGCTGGTCGAAGAGCTTGTCTTTGGCGAAGGCCCACGACGTGACACCTATATCCGACTGCTCGCGTCCAACCTTGCACGACAATGGCGTCAGGTGCTCGTCCCGCCGGGAACGGTTGCCGCGGCACAAACGATCGCTCTGGAAACTTGGCTTCGCGAAGCGTTTTCGGAAAACCGTGCCTTCGACGAAACGATGCGTGAATTGGCCCGGGTGCAAAGTCCTGCCGATGCCGGCGGATATTATCAACTCGTCGGTGCGACACCGGAGAGCTACGCCGGACACTTATCGCGTGTATTGCTAGGCGTTCGTATCGACTGCGCCCAATGTCACGACCATCCATTTACAGACTGGAAACAAGAAGACTTCTGGGGATTGGCGGCATTCTTTAGCGACCTTCAGAACATCAACCCTGATCCCAACGCTTCGCGCAGTTCCGGTTCTGGCAAGATCACTCACGAAGGCACGACCTATACCGCGAAGTTCCTGTGGGAATCCGAAGCGATCAACGAACCGTCACGGTCACCCAAAGTTCGCTTCGCTCAGTGGATCACATCGAAAGACAATCCAAACTTTTCGGCCACATCGGTTAATCGTTTTTGGCAGCTGCTTGTCGGACGTGGTTTGTATGCCGACGTGGAAAACCTGGATCTGGCTACCGAAGAAGAGCGTGCCTTCTTAGATGAATTTGGAAAGCAGTTCGCCAACGAAGGCTTTGACGTTCACAAATTGGTCGCCGGGATCTGCAAATCGAAGTGGTATGGATCAAAGGCGATGACTTCATCAGAAAGTCTTGATGCCTTCCAAAGGGACTTAAAAGTGATTAGCCCCGAACAGGTATTCGACTCACTGGAACAGTCACTGCATCTGCCGATCAGCCGAATCGATCCGAGCGCACCGCGTTGGACCGGGGCTCGCGACCAAATGGTCAATCGCCTCGGTGAAGCGATCGGTGAAACGCCGGAAGACTATGCTTCCGGAATTCCACAAGCGCTGATGATGATGAATGGGCAAATCACAAGTCAGGCGATCGACCTGGAACGAAGTCGTCTTCTGCGTGCGGTTGTCGAATCACCATTCTTTGACGAACCGACCAGAATCGAAACGCTCTACCTGGCCGTTCTGACTCGGCAACCGACGGACAGTGAAAAGAAGTCTTTGGCGGAATATTTAGACAAAAAGAACACTCCCGAGAGTCGTCGTAGGGCATTCGGGGAAATCCTTTGGGCCCTTCTGAACAGTCCGGAGTTCGTACTATGTCGATAACAAGCCGGTTCGATCAGTTTTCGCGACGCGACTTGATTCGCATCGCAGCGGCTTCGGTGGGCGGTTTTTCCTGTTCGCCTTGGCTACCGCGTTTGGCACAAGCCGCAAACGGCAAACGGCCCCCCAAAAGCTGCATTCTGCTGTGGATGTCGGGTGGACCGAGTCAAATAGAAACGTTGTCACCGAAACCGAACCATCGCAATGGAGGTCCTACCAAGGCGATTTCAACTGCTGTCACCGGTATCGAACTGAGCGACAACTTGCCTGGATTGGCAAAGCAAATGAAAGATGTTGCTTTGATCCGGTCCATGAAAACTCGCGAAGGCGATCACGGCCGAGCGACTCAACTGATGATGACGGGATATCGGCCCATGGGAAACATGACCGACAATCCGGTCTTCGGGTCGATGGTTTCACATCGGATGAAAATCGATGAACATCCCCTACCCGGGTTTGTATCGATCGCACCGTTCCAACGAACCGGCTTGGGGTCGGGCTACTTAGGACCAGACCATTCACCATTGTTGGTTTCCGGGGCAAGCAACGATCCGAATACACGTGCCAACCTGACAATCGAAAATTTGGATATCCCCGGAGGTGACAACAGCGTCCTCGCCGAACGACAAGCATTGCTTTCGATGATGCGTCGTGGTGCTCCGCCGACATCAACTTCGGCTGTGAAGCATGCATCAGTCTATGACCAAGCGATGCGAATGATCGAATCACGCGGCGAAGGCGCTTTCAATCTTGATGAAGAAAAAGCTGAGCTACGAGATGCCTATGGTCGCAACCGATTCGGGCAAGGCTGTCTTCTCGCACGCCGACTTGTCGAACGCGGTGTGCCTTTTGTCGAAGTCACCTTATCACAAGCTGCCGGTGGAACCTGGGATTCGCACCTCGACAACTTCAACACTGTCAGCTCGATGTGCGAAACACTGGATCCCGCCTGGTCGACACTGATTTCAGATTTGCGTGACCGTGGATTACTTGACTCCACCATGGTTGTCTGGATGGGTGAATTCGGCCGTACCCCACGAATCAACACCAATAGCGGACGCGATCACTTTCCGGATGCCTGGAGCGTTGCCCTTGCGGGAGCCAAAATCCAGGGCGGACAGGTGTACGGAAAGACCAGCAAAGACGGCATGGAGGTCACCGATAAACCGGTGCAAGCGAAAGACTTGTTTGCCACAATGTTGGAAGGCTTAGGAATCAATTCGGCTGACAGCAACATGAAAGGCGATCGGCCGATGCCTCTGATCGACGAAGGCGGCGAACCAATCGAGGAGTTGCTCGGATGAGTTTCGTACCAGGTGAATTGAAACAAACACTTTGCCACATCAGGCGATCGATGGACAACAGCCCGTCGACAGTCAACGCGTGTGACAATGTTTCCGCAAACCGTATTGGTTTGCGACCGTTCACCCATGGACAATGCCTGATCCGACGTTTCTTGCTGCCGTGCCTTTTGCTGCTCGGTTCTGTATCTCACCGAAACGCTATCGCCGCTGACACTGTCAACGGATCGAGTAAAACTTCAACAGGTACGGTTTCGTCGGATTCAGTCGAATCATCACAAGTCACTCAACCCGACCACGGGACGCATGACATGCTGATGCTGTTGCCCAACGGGCCAATGCATCTACGTGTCTTGATCAGCAATGGTGGAAAATCGCTTGCCGGAACTCGCGAAGCCTACTTGCAGCGTCTTAGCGAGACGTTGGATACCGATGGCGATGGCAAAGTCAGCCGCGACGAGGCCGCAGAGCACCCATTGTTCGTCACGAACACACGTTTCAGCGACAACAAATTCCTTAGTTCTCTCCGAAGCCGCCGACCGTTTTCCAAGCGTGAACTGGAACTTGCCGTTGATCGTGCTGCAGGGCAATTGGTGACTTATCGCCAAAACAATGCTCTGGCCGATCAAGACATGAATGTGTTCGAAGTCTTGGATCAAGATCAATCGGGCGCGATCGATCGAGCCGAAATGCGTCTTGCCGCGTCGCGAATCGCGTCTCGTGATTTGGACTTTGATCAATGCATTACATTTGACGAATTCTTGGACCAGCCCGAAGCAACGCCAATGGGTTTGGTGGTTTCGACAATCGCTGATGAACCTCCCGGATCGGTTCATGCCGACATGCTACGCGACGCTAGTGAGCCGGTTTTGCCAGCACGGTTGATACGAACCTACGATAAGAATCGCGATCGCAAGCTCTCATCCGAAGAACTGCACTGGACCGACGAACGGGTCGCAACATTCGACCAGGACCGAGACAACAAGCTTGACTTGCGTGAATTGGCAACGCTGATCGACGGTGAACCCGAAGTCACCTTGGCGGTCGAGTTGGAGCAGTCTTCATCGGGTTCACTAAAATTGGTCCGCCACTCCAACTTGGATGTTCAAGTCCAAGGCGAAACCATCAGGATACGACGCAACGGCATCTCCCTGACCATCAACTATCGGTTTCGAGATCCGGTTGCCGAAGCAGAGACCAATGCGTCAAACGCTTTCAACCAAATCGATGTCGATGCCAACGGATACCTTGATCGCGACGAGATTACAGAACACCAACGTTTCGAACGCTACCTCTTCGACGCGATGGATCGTGACGCAGACGACCGAGTTTTCGCAAACGAAATGCTTGACTATGTCCGCGAATACACCGAACCCGCATCAACCAGTTGCCAAGTTACGTTGCTTGATGCCGGAAGCGGGTTCTTTCAAGTTTTAGACGAAAACGCTGACGGTCGCATTTCGATTCGCGAATTGCGAACTTGTGAAAACAACCTAATCCAAAGTTCTGCCGGGAAGTCTGAACTGACACCGAACGAACTGATGGCTTCTTATCAGATCGAGATCAAACGTGGCGGGACAAGCCTGTTCGGTCGAGTTGATCGTCCAACGATCGAGACCCCCGAAGCTTTCCTAACGCCTCCCCAAGGGCCGATCTGGTTCCAACGGATGGATCGAAACAGCGACGGTGATCTTACGTGGGATGAATTCCTCGGAAGCCGAGAAACGTTCCACCAGCTTGATAAAGACCAAGACAACCTTATTGACCAAAACGAAGCTACGTTAGCGAGTAAGTTAGACGGATGAGCACCACTACTGACCAGAACGCCCTGAGCAATTCTTCTTCAACAAACAACGGACAGTTGCTTGACCAAGTTGACAAATTGCGTCAGTCGCGAGAACAGCTTCGTTCCGAAGTCGGCAAGGTGATCGTTGGCCAACAGGACGTTGTCGACCTTCTGTTGCTGGGACTGCTTTGCCGTGGTCACGTGTTGCTTCACGGCGTTCCCGGGTTAGGTAAAACCCTGATGGCGCGAACGTTGTCGTCGACACTGGATTTAAAATTCAAACGCGTTCAGTTCACGCCTGACTTAATGCCGTCGGACATCACCGGCACCGATGTGATCGAGGAACAAGAAGGCGGCGGGGGACACCGGCTTAAGTTTGTGCCGGGACCGATCTTTACCAATTTCCTGCTCGCCGACGAAGTCAACCGAACGCCACCTAAAACACAGGCCGCTCTACTGCAGGCGATGCAAGAGCATGAGGTTTCGGTCGGCAATACGACGTACCAGCTTGATCCCCCATTTTTCGTCGTCGCGACACAGAACCCGATCGAGATGGAAGGCACCTACCCGCTTCCCGAAGCTCAGGTCGACCGTTTCATGTTTAACATTCGCGTTCGCTACCCGACGATCGAAGAGGAAGCCGCCATCATCCGGGGCACAACGGGAACAGAGGTTGCCGAACCGACAGCCGTCTTGTCGTCAGATGATCTACTGCAGCTTCAATCGATCGTCCGTGGTGTTCCGATATCAGACGACGTCGTTATGTATGCGGCGCGCTTGGTCGCCGCGACACGACCAAGCGACGCAGATCGCGGCAGCAATTCTCGCGGCCACTCCGGCGGCCAAGAAATCGAAATGGTGCAAAAGTACGTGACCTATGGCGCCAGCCCACGTGCCGGTCAGGCACTGGTCTTAGCCGGAAAGGCGCGTGCGATTTTGGAAGGTCGCTACCACGTCGACTTCGCCGATATTGCCGCACTGGCTCATCCGGTTCTGCGTCACCGTTTGGTCTTAAACTTCCACGGCCGTGCCGACAACGTGGATTCAGATACGGTGATCGACGCACTACTCCGTGAAGTCAAGGAGGAAACCGCGTGATCGCCAAGTCGCCTACAAAGCAATCAACGCGCAAGGCGACCGGTCAAGCGGACAACAAACCGCAGTGGCTCAAGCCTGACGAACTTGCCCGCCTTAGCTCGATCGAGCTGCGCGCCCGCGGTGTTGTCGAAGGATTTCTGCAAGGACTACACCGCAGTCCGTTCATCGGTTACAGCGTGGAGTTTTCATCGCACCGTCGCTACGGTCCTGGCGATGACTTGCGCCATGTCAATTGGAAACTGTTTGCACGGCAACGAAAGCTGTACGTCAAAGAATTCGACGCCGAGACCAACCTGAACCTTTATCTGTTCGTCGATGCCAGTCGGTCGATGCAGTGCAAAGTCGAAGGTGCGATGACCAAGCATGATTACGCCGCGACACTTGCCGCTGCATTTGCATCGCTTGCGTTGAAACAACGCGACGCCGTGGGAGTCGGCCTTTTTGACGATGGCGTGCATCGTTATCTCGATCCGTCCGCCAAACCGGGACGTTGGGAAGACTGCCTGGCGCTGCTATCGGATCCCTTGCAGTCCAATGTCACGGGATTGTCAAAATCTCTCGAACAGGCCGCCGCGCTTGCAAGACATCGCGGCATCGTCGTGATCCTTAGCGATCTCGTCGACGACGATTTGGATGGCTTCAAAAAGGGCCTCCAACAACTAAGACATCGTGGTCACGAAGTGATTGTGTTTCACTTGCTTGACCCGTTCGAACGGCGATTGGCCGAAGGCGGTCGATACCGAGTGCTGGACATGGAAAGCTCCGCACAACTGACGACAAACATGGAAAGCGTTCGCACCGCCTATCTAAAAAGAATTGACCAGTGGTGCCAACAACTCGACGACGCATGCTTGCTTCAGGGCGTTGATCGGGTCGAACTGACAACAGACATTCCGCCGACCGCGGCATTAGTGGAATACTTGGTTCAAAGATCAAACTGATGAACTTCATCCAAACCGGATTCCTAATCGGCGGCGCCGCACTGGCGATCCCAGTGCTGGTGCACCTGTTGAGTCGGTGGCAAGTCCAGCGAGTCGAATTGGGAACGATGCGTTTCCTTCAGGAAGTCATGCAGGATGGTGCGCAGCGTCGCAAGATACGACGCTGGTTGCTGCTGCTCACACGCCTGGCCTGCGTTGCCGCATTGGTTTTGTTGTTCGCCAGACCTTACCTTCCTGAATTCATCCGCCGAGACGGAGATCGACTGCGCGTCATCTTGGTTGATCAGTCAGCCAGTATGGCCATGCCAGGCGAGAACGGGCGATTGATCGACGACGCGATTTCACAAGCAAGCGAACTTGCCGGACAACTGGGAACCGACGCAAAAATACGCTGGGCCTATTTCGATTCGCGCGTTCATCCGATCGAACCGGCCAGCAACCGAATTTCGGCACCACGATCTTTGGTTGGAAGCACGAATTACCTTTCCGCTCTTAGCTGGGCACGTGACCAAGTTGATGCACACCCGGATGCGATCGCGGACATTGTGCTGATTTCAGATTTTCAACAAACAGGAATCGCCTCTGATTCGGCTGAGACTGACATCTTGGCCATGCCAAAAGACCTGCCTGTTCGCCTCGTTGATGTCGGACGCGTCGCGGCAAGCAATATTGCGGTGACATCAGCAATGCCTCAAGCGATCCGCACCGCACCGTCACAACCTGCTGTGGTCAATGTCACACTGTTTAACTACGGGACATTACCGCTTGAAGAAATTCCGATGACGGGAACAGCGGAAAACGGTGGGCGCAGCGTCCGCTTGAAAAAGTCCATCAACATTCCGGGCGAACAAGCTCAAGAGCTAGCCTTCGATTTTGGACAACTTGATCCAGGTATTTGGCAAGTCACATTTCAGCTTGATGTCGAAGACGATCTCGCGATCGACAACCACCGCATCACCGCCATGGAAGTTGGCCAACCGGCCTCCGTCATGGTGATCGATGGTGGCTCGCGTGACGAAGCCGTGCTGGGAGAGAGCTTCTATTTAACGGCCGCACTACGACAGTCCAAGACTGCTTCGATCGCCACAGACGACTTAGTCCAATCGACTGAAAACACCACCAGTCGGTTTGATCCGAAGGTGGTCTACCTGTACGACGAATCGATTCCAGACTTGCAACCCGATAAGTTTCCTCTGGTGGTCGTCGCGGATAGCGCGTCAATTCCTCGCAATGCAGTCAGTCGAATTGAAAGCTATGTGCAAGCCGGTGGCCAACTACTTGTCTTTGCAGGTGACGGAATCGAACAACGCGATCAAACCGATAATATCTGGGAAGGTTCTGCGTTGACGCCCGGTCGGTTTGGACAGACTCGACAAAGCGGTGTGATGCCATTCCATCTGATCAACATCGATAAGACTTCCTCGATGCTGATGATGTTTGCTGACCCACAGCAGGGTGACTTAGGTCGTCTAGCATTCAATCGCATCTTACCGGTGGAACCGTCCGACTTCACCGCCGTGCTCGCATCATTTGACGGTGACATCCCTGCGCTAACTCGACATTCCGTTGGCCAAGGCGATGTCGTTTGGTTCTTATCGAGCGCCGATGCCAGTTGGGGCCAATGGACAACGAATCCCTTGTACTTGCCATTGGTCCATCAAATGGCCGGCGACCTTCTAAACCTCACCGGGGAAGGAAGGATTCGATTCCGATCCGTCGGGTCCGATCGCGAACTGGTATCCAATCGCCCCCCATCGATTATTCGAAACGTCAGTTTGCAGACCGATGGCACGACTTCGTCAGATCCTTCCGCTGTCAATTCATTGGCATTTGACCACCCAGGGTTTGAGTCCGAAGACAGAGGAGTGCTGTATGTCGTCAACTCAGCTTCTCGCGAATCCGATACGACACGGCTACCCGCCGAAGACTTCGCTTCTCATTTCCAAATCACGGTCGCGGATTCGGATTCAACCGAAGTCGCTCAGCCCGTCCAGAACGAAAGCAAACGGGAACTGTGGCCCCTATTTGCCGCCTTAACCGCATTGCTGTTAGCAACCGAATTCTTTCTCGCCAACCGGACCACCGCATGAACGCTCCAGATGTTGCCTATCAGGTCGCACGCCAGTTCGCTGCACTGCGTCGACGATACCTTGGCGTCCGTGTAGCCGCATTATTCGGATACACTTCCGCGGCTCTGCTGGCCTTCGTGATCGCACTTTCGCTGGTCGACTACCGCTGGGAGATCGACGCAGACAACCGAAGGACGGCCCTGCTATCGGGAACCCTATCCATATTCGCTGTGATGTTTTGGCGATTGTTCGCGATCGTCAAAGAATCACGACAACGTTCATTCGCCGGACGCTTGGAGCGATCGTTCGACGATTTCGGCCAACGGATCCGTACCGTTCTGGACACCGTCGATGGACGTGTATCCGGCCCAATGGAAATGCTGCGTGCCCTTGGAAATCAAACGCTCGGTCGCTGGGATCTGGCGATGCCCAATCGCATCATCCCGACGGGATTGATGTATGGAGGAATCCTGGTCCTGATGCTGACATCGGGAATCATGGCGGGAATGTTCAGCCTGGGCGGTGACATTCGATTGGCTCTGCTAAGAGTTCTCGGAAGCGAAACACCCTACACAATGCTTGAATCCGCCCCAGGTGACACCAAGCTTCTTGAGGGAACACCGGTTGAAGTTTCACTACAGCTAGTCGGCCGGACCGATCGCGATGTGCTGCTCCGCTATCGTGAACTTGCCCTTCCCGGTCAATCGGACGATACCAATGACATTGGCTCCGAACCGATTGAGTGGATCGAATCAAAGCTATTGCCGGATGAGCCACAGCCGGACGGCTTTGCTTCCGCCCGCAGAAAACAATTCAGCTTGGCTCTTGGCAATGCACGCGTGCCAATTGAGTATCAGTTCATTTCTGCCGGTCAACAGACAAAGATTCACCGGATCGATATCCAACCACTGATCGAAGTTCAGTCGCTAACGATCGAAGTCACGCCCCCGGAATACACCGAACTTCCCGCACGCGTGTTTGATCGACCTGATTTGACTGTCTTGGAACAATCCGAAGTGGTTGTCACCATACTGCTAAACCACCCGCTATCTTCACCCGAATTGCTAGTCGGTGTGAAAAAGCCACAGCTTCAAAAGGTCGAACTGGTTCCCGGTGAAGACCGTTCGGTGTGGTCGTTCACGTTGCCATCGACAGAAACGATCCGCTGGCAGTTTTCAGGGGCCGGTAGAGACGGAACACCGATGGATCCTGTCTTCGGCAAACTCAGCATTCGACGCGATGCGGCTCCCACCGTTCGCTGGAATGAACCTTCGGACGAACTTCAAGTTCACACATTGGCCGAAATCCCACTTTCGGTCCAAGTGTCTGACGACTACGGGATCGTCGAATCGGGAATCGCATTTCAAATCGGTGGTGACGAAGAATACGTTCTACTCGACTGGATTGCAGAGGAAGATGAAGAGGATGAATCCGTCAACGTCAGGACTCGGCTAAAGCTAAGCGAAATCCTACCGCTGGAAACATTCCAACTGACGCAGCGAGACTATGTCGCCTACTACGCCTACGCTATCGACAACCGTCCGTGGGGACCACATCGGACAGAATCGGATGTGAGATACATCGACATCCGTCCTTTGCGACAGTTTTACCAACAGCTCGAACCGATGCCCAACGATGGGCAAGGCAATGGCCTCATTGTCCAATTGAGCGAGATCATTCGACGACAACGGTTCATGATCAACCGAGTCCGAAAACTAGTCCGTGACGGTGCCAGCCTCGCCAGCCAACTGGGAACGATTGATCGCCTAGTCAAAAACCAAAGTGAACTCGCCGACCTAACTCGATTCCTTGCCGAGTTCTTCATTTCCAGAGGCAACGATGATGTCGAAGCTTTAAGCCAAGCAGAATCGTCAATGTTGCAAGCGGCTGACTCGTTAGCGGCTGGCACATTCGATCTCGCCTATGCCCAACAACAGGATGCCTTGCGATCTCTCGTCGAAGCACGTCAGGCGGTCGAGCAAATCCTGCGCAGCAACATGACGTCCCAGCAGCGACAGCAGCTTCGACGTCTGGCAAGCCAATTGCGTCAAAAGCTCCGACTCGATCGTCCCCAAACCGAACGACAACTTGTCGATTCGCTCCGACGTATCGCCTCTGACCAGCGGCAACTGGCAAGTATGGCGGCGAAGATGAATGGTGGACAGCAATTCAACCAATCCATGTCAGGCACGCAAGGCGGAGCAACACCGAAGGACGATTCCAAACCTAACGGTCAGGGTTCCATCGACAGCGAAGAGCCAGAACAGACGCCTGAATCAGACGAAACGGCCGAATCCCCTGAACCGACGGAAGATTCGCAAAACGAGCAAGAAACCCCAGGTGACAATTCGGAGGAATCAGCCGGCGAAAACGAGGTTCCGCCGAACGAAGCTCTCTACGAACAGCAAGTCGAATTGATGGAGCGGCTCGAAGCGATACGTGACGAATTGCAAGAACGTTTGGAATCATCGGAACTGATGTCAAGTCGAATGGATGCGGCAGCCTCACAAATGGATTCTCTTGCTGACCAAGCACAGCAAGATGAGCCTCAGAAATTTGCCCAAGGGGGACAGGAAACTGGCGACCTGCTGGAGGAAATGAGTGTTCAACTGGAAGCCTTGTCGGCATCCGAACCGGTCGCACGAATCTCTTCACTCCGTGACTTGACCGTCGGAATGGGCATTATGGAACAGTCGCTCGCTGACGAACTGTCACAAACACCGGGGCAATCACCTGCATCGAAAGAACCCCCGAAGGATATCGAACCGGCTAAACGCCGTATCCAGTCTCGAGTCGAAACATTGAAGGAAGTGATTTCAGGCCAAGCAGAAATTGGCGACATCGAGATGAGCGAGGTTAACGATCGCCTGCAAACCTTTGCCGACGAAAACGAGTTTCTGGACTTGCTTGCTTCATCGAAAGAAGCCGTCGAAAACATTGATAAAATCGAAGCGACCGAATCGATGTCGGCTCGGGACGGAGGACTGGAACGCTCTCGTGATTACATCGATGCCGCTCGACAGCTCGAACGCCTTTACCAACAGCTCGTCACACCTCGCCTCGCACGCTTGCGTCAAATGGAAGGCAAAGCGTCGTCGCTTTCGGAACAACTTTCTGGAAACGGAGGTGCGTCCGAACAGTCACCCGAAACCCAAGCCGAACTACAGGAGCTAGCCGAAGACCTACGTGGTGAAAGTCTTCGCGAGCTGGCCGAGTTGCTTGAAAATGAAGGGCAGGGAAGCGGAACAAGCGAGGAAGAAACCGAAGGGCAGGGCGGCGGTTCAAACGAAGACGACTACGACGAGCAACCAAAAGGCGGCGGTGGCGAACAGGAGAAGGCAGACGACGAAGAGGGCAATAACAACGGGAACACGAATCCCGACACGGGCATTCGGTATCTGCTGGACCGTCGTGGGGGCGGAGGAATCGCTTTGCAAAATGATGTCTCTAGCCGACTGCGGACGATTTCAAAAGAACTGCGTGATCGTATCCAACAAGTCATCTTGCTAGAGATCGCTGTCGATCGCGACACACCAATCCCTTCGGAGTATCGACGTGCGGTCGATGGGTACTTCCGAACCCTGTCGTCCGACAGTGCCGACAAAGACGGCATGCAATCCATGACGTCATCCGGCAAGCCGCTGCCGCAACAAGGAGGCACCGAATGATCTCGATACCGATTGCGGAAACGTTTGTTCGCTGGGATTCGCCGTTGCAACGCTGGGAATGGATCGCACTGTTCGCCAGCGCGCTATTAGTCTGGATGGTTCTACGCGTTATCTGGGGCGCGTCGTTGGTTCGTGAACGTCACGGACTGATGATCTTGCGTGCGATTGCGATCGCAATCGTCTTGGTCATCCTGATGGGCCCTTCGATCATTGATCAACAGCCAGGCGAAACAACTCGTTCACGCATGATCTACCTTTTCGATGGCTCGCAAAGCATGCAGCTCGGTGGGGAATCGGATCGATGGCAGCAAGCGATTTCCTTCACACGATCGGCACATGATCAGGCAGGACCGGAACAGGCAGCCGACGTGCAAGCGTTTCGATTCGGGCACCGCCTGGAACCTTTCGTCAAATCGAATCCGGATCAAGCGGCAAATCGCAAATTGCCCACGTGGCTGGCAACCGAATCTTCTGATTCGATTCGATTGGTCGGTACCAACAATGTTGATGCCGATTCGACCTTGATCGAAAAGCCGGATGCATCAGATTCTCGGCTTGCCGATGCATTGCGTCAGCTATTGCCACAAGTCCGAGGCAAATCGTCTGCGGGCGTCGTTTTGCTTTCCGACGGACGTGTCCGAGCATCAGAGTCGGTCGAAAAGCTTGGCGAAATCTTTGGGCAGACCGGTGTCCCGATCCATGTGGTCCCAATCGGTGAAGCTGGTGGTTCCGGTGATATCGCGATCGTTTCCCTTGTCGTCCCGGCACGAGTCCGCAAGTTCACAGAAAACGAACTTCAAGTCTTCCTTCGTAGCTTTGGATTTCCCGGCCAACAAACCACAGTTCGAGTTTTACGAAAGTCGACAAAGACCGGAGGCGAATACACCGAAGTCAATTCGCTTCCGATCACTTTAACCGGGGGCGCCCAATCAGCGTCGCTTACCTTTAGAGTCGATGATCGCCCTGAAGACTTAATCGTTTCGGTTGACCCTATCGAAGGCGAATTGAGCACCAAGAATAATCGTGTCGAAACACATGTCGAAATCGACAGAACCAAGGTGCGTGTGCTTAGCATCCAAGCAGACCGTCCGGCCCCTGTTTCTCAGTCCAGTTTTCTTGGCGGACTGTTTGGAAACCTAGGAAGCCCCAACAGCGATAGCACATCGATTCAATCGGCGCTGCAATCGGACGAAGACATCGAATGCACGGTCCTACTAAGCATCGGCGGACAAACACTGCGTCGTCTGGCGGCAAATGGATCACAGCAATCCGGGGCCGGCTTTCCAAAGACACGTGCCGAATTGTTCGCATACGACTGCGTGATCTTGAACGAAGTCGCTGCCAATGTGTTAGACGATGAACAACAACAGTGGTTAGCGCAGTGGATTGATGGTCGAGGCGGCGGACTGATCGTGACCGGGTCCGGAGCAATGAATCAGCGTGCTTGGAAGGACACCGTTTTGGAACCACTGCTTCCTGTAACGTTGGATTCGGCATCACCGAATTATCCACTTTCGGCGCCGGTGCAGATCACACAGCCACTGCACCCAATTTGGCGTTTGCGGATGGAGCAAATGCTGAATGAACAGATCCTTCAACGGCTTCCAAACCTTTCGGTTGCTGTCGGTGACCTAACCGCCAAGCCGACAGCAACGGTGTTGGCAAAAACCGCTGACGAGGGCAAACCGGTCATGGTTTCCCAGCGTGCCGGTCGAGGCCGGATCATGGTTTCGAGCGCTTCGCTCTCTGGATCACCGTTGGACGATTTGGCACAGAACTGGGGAGACCAACCCGAACGCGTGGCCGCAAAGTTCTGGCGTAACCTCGTCTACTGGGCGACCGAAGAATCGTCGACCGGGAGGCGGCGTTTAGTCGTCAGCAGTAACCAACGCTTCTATCGACCAGGTCAACGATTGCAGGTCCGCGCAACATCTTATGATGAGGCTGCGCGTCGAACGACGAACTATCGCGTTTGGGCAATGTTCGAACCCGAATCACTTGACGACATGTCGCTGTACTCTCCGGTGCTATGGCCTGACAATGTTGTCCGCGAAAGTGGCGAGGTGGGGCCCCGAATCGCTTGGGGTGAGGAATTACCCCTGAGGGTCAACGGCGAAGAAGATATCTACGAAATGGACCTGATGCTCAGCGAATCGGTTGCCGCTGCGGATAGCGGGATGAGAATTGAGTTGACAGCCTACGAAGGTGAAGACACCGGGATGGCATTCAGTCATGGAACCCAAGTCGACAGCACTTCGTTAGCAGTCCAAATCCTGAGCGATCCATTCGAGCAGCAGAATCCGTTGCCCAATCATGAGTTAATGTCTCGCTTGGCATCGGTCTCGGGCGGCAAGGTTCTGGAACGTCCGGAACAATTAACCCAGTTGCTTCGGGACCGCGAAGAATACCATGGCCCATCCAAGGTAGATTCATCACCGGCTTGGAACCGAACTTGGCTATGGTTCGGCTTAATTGGCATTTTGACGGTGGAATGGATCTGGCGACGAACGACAGGTTTGGCATGATGACCGAAGGCGGCACGTCAATGCGTCAGTTTTGAAAACACAACAGCAAAGACACTTACCTCACGCTCAATTGAGAAACCCAGCAGACCAGAACAAGAGACAATGGTGAAACCATCCAAAGATGTAACCGCGGCCGAGCTTGCCATCCTGGAAAAGCTTTGGGAACACGAACGGGCCACTTTGAAGCAGTTGTCAAAGTGGCTTTACGGTGCCGAAACCCCCTCCGACATCGCGACAGTCCAGAAGCTGATCTCGCGTCTTGAAGCGAAAGGGTTCGTCGGACGTGATCGTGATTGCTGGCCGCACCAATTCTGTGCGATCGTCGATCGCGATGAACTGATCAGCAATCGGCTTCAAGCGACCGCTGACGAATTGTGTGACGGTACCATGGGGACTCTGCTAACCCACCTGGTTAAGTCCGCAAAATTCAATTCCCGCCACCGCAAACGCCTTCGTAAACTTCTGGACGACCTGGACTCCGAATAATGTTCTTGCTGGAGTTAGTTTTCGGAAACTTACTTCTAGCATCGTTGATCGCCGCGATTGCAATTTGTGTCGGACGCGGTGGTAGACGTGCGGCGCTCGCACATGCGCTGTGGGTATTGGTGTTCGTCAAACTGATCACCCCACCCATCATTTCGTTGCCGGTCCCGATCCCATTTCCCAGCCAAACCGCCGGGATCGCGAACCCGTCGCAATCCGATATCAAAATCGCACGGTCGGATTCCGAACCAAACGCGACTCGTGTTCACGAATCGGAAATTGCGAATAAGGACAGCGCCGGAGATCATCTCAACAACGAAAGTGATATCCAACTTGCTGCCAACTTGCCGTTAGGAACGGATGTCATTTCCACGGCTCCCACCAGCATCGCCGAGTATCTCTGGGAGTTCGGAAGCCGCGCTAGCAACTGGATCATAGGCATTTGGGCGATCGGGTTTCTTGTTATCGCCTGCCGCAGTCTCCTTCGGCTGATCCGATTTCGCCGCCTGATCGCGCAATGTGGACGTGATGATGAAGACGCAGCGGACATCGTTCGGCAATTCTCGTGTGGTCGTTTGACATCACGCTGGGGCACATCGCCACGCGTCATCCGCATTGATGTCCATGTTTCGCCAATGCTGTTTGGCTTTGCGACACGTCCAATGATTGTGTGCCCAGAAGATCTGTGGCAAGCGATGTCCGACGACGATCGGCGTGCCTTTCTCGCTCACGAAACGGCCCACTATTGTCGACGCGACCACTGGGTCCGATGGCTCGAATGGATTGTCTCATCAGCCTACTGGTGGTTTCCAGGAATCTACTTTGCTCAGCGTCAATTGGAACGCCATGAAGAGGCCTGCTGCGATCGACGCGCCGTAGAGCTGTTGGAAACGAAGCCTCGCCGATATGCAGAAGCTTTACTGCGAGTCGTCGACTTCATCAGTGATCACCAGATCGGACTTCCCGGTTTTGCGTCTGGGATGCAACCGACAGCGACGCTAGAGGAGCGTCTGCGTTTGCTGATGCGACAAGAATCTAATATGCCTGCATCGCGAGGGCTACGCCTTGCCAGCGGCGTTGTCTGTTCGGCGATGATCGTTGTTCATCCGCAGCTTTACGCGATGCCTCTGAATGAACGTCAAAATGTTTCAAGGCGATGGACAATCGCTTCACCCTCGTTCGAAGACGCTATCGAAACAACGGCTGCATCGAATGCCGATCCGATAGTCGAGGAAGCCGATCTACCACCTGCACCCAGCGGGTTTTGGAACCTCAAACCTCAACGGCGTTGGGCGAGCTTTACCCTTCAGACATCCGGCTACCACTTGCGTGCGATTTCAGGACGCGGGATCTCGATCAATGGCAATCGAACGCGTCTTACATTTAGCGAAGACCAACTGACAGCGATCTCTGAAATCTCGTCCACCGGTCGTGTCATCATTGGTGACCGACAAGGCAAGATCCGAATGTGGGATCTCGAAGCCGCGATGGCAGTCTCCCTTCTGGGCAGCCACCAAAGTGAAGTCACCAGCGTTTGTGTCGGAACGGATGGAGGTGTCTTTTCATCCGATTCCGCTGGCTCTGTGATTCGCTGGGAAATGCAGTCTGGACAAATGATTGGGCGGTGGACTTCCGATGGTGTGCCCATCCAATCGATTCGCCTTTCAGATGATGGGATGTTTCTTGCCGTCGTTTGTGGCGATTGGAAAATGCGAGGCGAGATCCCAACGCTACATCTATTGAACACTCAAACGCTCTCGCACCAAGGCCAACAAACGTTACCACAAGACGCCGCCTTGGTTCAGCAAGACGAACAACATCGCTGGTGTATCGTTCACTGGGATGGATCCATCACAGATCTATTTAGCGGCTCTCCGTTGGGAGCCATCGACAAAGTTCGTGTCTCCGCATTGCTGTTGTCTCAACACGCAAAATTCGACGTCGCCGAACCTACCGCCGACAACTAAATACCGAATCGGCTGATCGCAGTTTGGTTGGCTAAGAAACCCATTCGGCCCTTCGGTCTGATTCTTTTCCGTTTGCATCCGATACCCCAGGAAATTTGATGCGCAGTTTTCACTTCGCCGTTGCGATCGCAAGCTTGCTTGCGTTCGCATGCTCGTTTGCGACGCCCGGCAGAGCACAGAACACTTCGCCGAGCGAACCGGATGTATCTACAGGAACAGCATCGGTCAGCGGTCAACGCCATCTGACGATAGTCGTAGGGCTTCCTGGCGACCAAGTGCACCGAGAATTGATGACGGATGCGGCGATCAAGTTGATCGGTAGAACAGAGGAACAGCTTTCGGTCGCGTCAGAAAACCTGACGGTTCTGGCAGGCGATGCCGAAATGCAGCAAACCTTGTCTGAATTGCACAGCAACGTCAGCATCAGTACGGCCGAATCCATCGAAGAAACCCTGCACCACGCATCAGAGCGTTTGACCAAAAACGATGCGTATTGGTTAATCATGATTGGCCATTCACATCCGCAAGGCGTCGAAGCTCAATTCAACGTCAAGGACAAAGATTTCCATCAAGTAGACTTCGCGAAGTGGGCTGATTCAATTGATTGCTCTGAACAAGTCTTCTGGCTGACGCAGCCGCTGAGCGGGCTTTGGATCAAGCCAACGGCGAAGTCCGGACGTGTGGTGCTGACCGCAACGGAAGCCGATTTGGAGTTTACTGCAACGGAAATGCCCTACGCGTTGGCGGATATCCTAGCCGGTGAAAATGAAAACCAACCTCTTGGCGATATCGACGGTGACCAGAAAACAACTCTGTTAGACCTTTACCTTGCCACATGCATCGAAGTCACGATGCGTTTTCGATCGATTGATCGTTTGCAAACCGAGCACGGACAACTGGACGACAACAGCGACGGACGCGGCAGCGAAGTTCAAACGCCTTACCTTCCGCCAGAACCCGTCGAAGACGAAACCGATGACGAAGAGACCGAGGAAGAAGAGCCAACCGAGGATACAGAAACGGAAACTTCAGTCGGCATGGCCGCAAAACCAGACATCATCGAAAGCCGAAACCTGGATGGATACCGCAGCCGATTCATTTTGCTGAAACGAGATTAACCTCGATTCCAGAAACCACCAATCTGCTTTAACGCAGGCTCGATTAAGGAGTGTTCCGCTTTGGTTCAGCAATTCGCAGCCTGTCGAAAAACACCGAGTTTTGCCGACTTGGCGATACCCGCAGAGATGTTTGTTCGACGTCTAATGCGGGCCAGGTCAATGATCCGCCAGCGTGCGGTCTTTGGTACCCAGTGTGACGATCACCTTGGCTAACTGGCAGGGCAACTTGAGAACACTAATAAGCCAAAGGCATACTTCACTCTCGATTAGTGCTCATTAGTGAAGATTAGTGGTTGAAACCTGGGAACACAAATCAGAGCCGCTACGCATCTTGTCTAGGGCGAACACGACCCAGTGACCACTTGCTTTCGGGAGGGACAGATCGAATCGGTCGTCGCTCGTCGAAATTCACCAAGCGATCTTGGAAGCCATCATGACCGAGACTTGCCAGTTTCGGTTGACATTGTGAGTCCACGCATCAGTTGTCGCTGGAGAACTTATTGGCTCGGGCATAGAGTTCGGTGATGTCAAACCAAAGTTCTGTGCCGTCCGTGCACGTGATCTTGTCATAAATGTGACGATCTTCATGAACCAACGACTGGCTCTGAAGCTCTTTTTCCAAGAAGGCAAGTACGTCGTACTCGTCCATCGTTCGGGAGATCAAGTAAGGTGACGCTTGCGACCCTTCTCCGGTCGCCAGGATACCTTCGCAAATGGCCGCCGCTGTCATCCCCTCAAATTGACGACGCTCATTGTCACCCTGTTCTTCACAAACCTTTGCCATCAGCAAATGAGCGCGAGGGCTGAGAAGCAAATTACAACTAGCCTCGGATATCATCTTCGCAGCACGATCCCACTGTTTATCTTCCATCACATCAACGATATCGTTGATTTCATCAGAGTAGGGATCGAACTGTTCAGACTGCAAAAGCACTGTCCTGGCGTTTAAATACGTTTGGCGACAGGGCGATCGAATCAGCGATAAGAATTCTTCTTTCATCGGACGGGGGCAACGAAGAAAGGTAGCGAACCGGAAACATCAAAAAGGTCGACAACAAACGGCAACATATTTCGCTTCATCAAGACGTTGTCGATTGACCGGTTTTTAAGAACAACAATTCACTTCAACCAGGCAACCAAGTGGCCCGGCAAAGTGGAGTTAAAACCTTAGGTCAAAGAACCGTGCCCCTTAGTCCTACGTTTGATGAAAAACAAAATAGTGCCCGGCAGAATCTCGACCGCCTGGATCGCTGGGCTGTTCGTTCCACAGATTTTAATACCGCTTCTGTCGATATTGTGAAGGCTTTTGCCAAACAGCCAACATTCCCCACAACGTAGCGGTTTGATAAGCCCATGGGAATGCATCGACATGGCGTCTTTGCGACGAAGATAAACCGCCGGTACTTCCCAAATAGAAACAGCCGCACTGAAACCCAATACGGCTGCAATTCAATACGGCTGCAATTCAATACGGCTGCAATTAGCTTGTCGACTCGATCTAAATCAAATCGCTGTCTTCCCCCAAAGGCCTATGTTGGCAAAACGCCAGCATTGGAAAAAAGTGCGTGCACTCAATTTGAGAACACTTTCACACCTAGCTTGCACGTAGGCGTGTGCAGTCAGACCGCCTTGGTGACCTGTTGATTTCAGCTTTGGACGCTCAACAAGTCACCTTTACTCACGAACACTGAGGGGAAAGTACGCTACCTTCACTAAGCGGAGGGCGACGTTTAAAAACCAGCAGGCGATTAAGCCGCGAGTTTAGCTCCGGCGCGATAGTAGCCGGCAATCCCTTCGACGACCTGTTCTTGCTCCTCAGCGGTTAAGCTTGGGAAGATCGGCAGGTTCAAGATTTCCGCACATGCCCGTTCGGTCTCAGGCAATGTCGACGATTTGACCTTCAGATCGGCGTAGCATTCTTGGCGGTGAACCGGAACGGGATAGTAGATCTCGCTACCGATGCCGCGTTCGCCAAGGTAACTTCGCATGGCATCGCGGCGTCCGCCACCAACTCGAATTCCGAATTGGTTCCAAACGTGAAACGCGTTGGAATCGACGGTCGGCAAAACGATTTGATCCGGTCCAACCAACCCCGCATCACGAAGCAGTTCCATGTATCGCGAAGCAATCTTTTGACGCGATTCAACGGCGTCATCGAGGTGTCGCATCTTGATCCGCAATACTGCCGCTTGGAATGTATCCAGACGGCTGTTGATACCAACGGCTTTGTGATAGTAGCGCGGACGCATCCCGTGGCCAGCCAACAATCGCAATCGATCAGCAAATGTGTCGTCGTTGCTTGTCAGCATGCCGCCGTCACCCATGCCGCCAAGGTTCTTTGTGGGGTAAAAGCTGAAGCACCCGGCAACGCCCCAGCTACCTGCTGGTCGCGAATGATACGCCGCACCGATCGCTTGGGCAGCGTCTTCGATGACAGGGATATCGTGCTGAGTCGCGATTTGGCAAATCCGATCGATCTGGCAACACTGACCAAATAGGTGCACCGGGATGATCGCACGAGTCTTGTTGGTGATCGCTTCGGCGACGCATTCAGGATCAATATTGAATGTGTCTGGACAGATATCGACGAAGACCGGGGTCGCGCCCAGTCGTGTGATGCAGCTGACGGAAGCAAAAAAAGTAAAGCTCGGAACGATGACTTCATCGCCAGGCCCGATGTCGAGCGCCATTAATGATAGCAATAGCGCATCGCTTCCCGATGCACATCCGACAGCGTGTTCCGCTTGGCTGTGAGCTGCAACTTCTTTTTCGAGCTCAACAACATCGGGACCAAACAAAAACCGTCCGCTATCTACCACAGCTGCGAGAGCTTCAACGAATTCATCGCGATAGGGTTCGTTGTCGCGGTTGATATCCAATAGCGGCACATGGGTCGAGCCAGTCATGGGAAAGCCTTCCTTGCTTATTAACTGTATAGCAGTTGGATTGGAGATCATCGAAGTGTTTGGCTTAATCCGGTCCCAACCCTTCGATGCTTTGATTCGTTTGCGGGGAATCACTGTCCTTGATACCGTGCAATGCGATTTCGAGTCAATAGAAATGACAACGAATCGCATTCGCAAAACAGCCCATTCTGCCTAAAATTACTCGCAAGAATGCGGCAAATTGCAGCAACAACGCGACCGACAAAATTGGCGACCGAATAGACAGTCTGCCTAGAAAACCAACCACCAAAGATCAGCGACAACAGTGCCAGAGCTGCCCTTGAAAGTCATCGCACCAGTGTTGCTATTGGCGGTGGCCGATTCGGACTAACGAATCAAGAACAGAACGTTCGCCATCTGGTCTGGCGTTTCGTTCAAGCTGGAACCGTTCGGCTTGGCATCAGAAGGCAACCGAACCGGCTGACTCATTCCCATCGCGGAAACCATGCCGGCAGTTGCGGGGGTGATCGGTGCAAAGTCACGATCCGCGATTCCGGCTTGAAACAGTCCGAACGCGTCACTCTCGGGGTCTGCACTGACGAGCGGTATGCCAAGGCCTTCGTGACGAATCTTGGTGGGATCGGGAAGGCGGACCGCGTTGACCGCTTTCAAAATTGGTGCGTCATGCTGTGCGTGCAGCAAGCTGAACGAAACCGATTCGATGCCTGCACGATTCATCGCGAGTGCATTGATCAACTGATCCAACTTTTTCGCGGGCGACTCCAGCAACAAAACTTTCTGTTCGCTCTCAAGGTTGCCACCTTCGACATCACGCTCAACCGCAGCGGCCAGTTGATCATCGATAGGCCGGCTCTCGGCTAGTTCGAACTTCAGGGACGATGTCACAACATCGAAAGCGTTGTTCGCCCGACCAGACTCGGTCTGCCGAACTTGAACAACCAACAGCATGCTCAGCGGCCTGACCACGGCAGGAGCTTCAACTTTGGTTTCCGTTGCTTCCGTTACATTTGCATCCGCAACTGCGACATCACCAACCGAGGGCTCGCCCGTCATACCCTCTTCGCGATTCATGTTTGAACCAGTCGTGCCGCCGTCAACACTTGGGGTTTCGACATCTGCAAGCATCGAGTCGCCCGGCTCTTGAAGCTCCTCGTCGACGTCGACTTTGTCCTCGGTGGATTTATCCGCCGCCAACATAGGCGACGTGATGCCTTCACCAATGGCACCTTGGTTCTGTTCATCCGGTACCACGGTCGGATCAACAACGGAGATATCAGCTTGGTTGTCAGCGATCAAATCTGTTGGATCGGTTCCGGGCTGACGCATCAGAAATGCAGCAACCAGCAATGAAGCGGCAAGAGCGGCTATCGCAACGCCTAGCGTGCGCGGCGAGAAGCCGTTTTGTTTTTTTAAGATTGCAACGGGAGTCCGGTCAGCAATCATCAATGGGTGGCTCGGATCACCACCCTCTGCCTTGACACGTTCAATTGCGGAGGCGACAACGAGGTCAGCAAAGTTATCCGGAAGCTGGTAGCTGGTCTGGCTGTTTTGAGATGCAAGTGCACGAAGCTGGGAACGCTGATCGACCATTGATTCGAAGCGTTCTGCAACAGCCGAATCACTCTCAATCAGTTGTTCGGCGCGTGCGCACTCGTCCGAACTCGCCGCACCATCCAGGTACGCCGACAGCAGTTCGTCGAGAAGGTCGTCTGGTAAAGCCATAACATCCAGCCCATCATCGAGTTGCTTGCGAATCAGTTCGAAAGCACCGATCAAGAGGATAACGAAGTTTCATACCCTCGAGTCAAACCCAACCTTGAATCGATCGGCCAGCCGATCTGCACAGAGGTTGCTTGTCCCCAGGGGTATTTGTTCTCGGAAGCGGCTTCTAGTGAGGCGTGCTACTTCCGGTGTAACATTCGGATGAAAACGAAAGGCGAAAGTTCCCTTTTTTCCTGTTCGGACGTGGGAATCGAGCTTTAAACCGTGTTTTGAAGCCATTTTCCGTGTCAACAACGCGTTTTTTTGAGTCCATTCGGAACTGAGGGACTCCCCGCCTGATCCCTCCTGACTAAACCTCGCCAATCTTTTTCCGACGTTTGTCGCGACCGTAAAGTGAATCTCAACTCGCCAGATGAACACCCCCAGCCTGTGTCACAAGCAGGGTCTCAACCAGACTCGCTGATCTCAGCTGAAGAAACTGGCCGCCCTATCGACCAATCGGGCCCGGACGATCAGACGGGCCAAGCTATCCATGGACTTGCCGGACTTTCCCCCGGTCACGGTCCACCGAGTGGGATCCAACATTCGTCCGCATTGGATACCAACCGGCGTGTTTACGACCGAATGGCCAAGGCCGGCGATCCACTATGTCGCCCCGCAACCGACGAAGAACTTGCCCAACCGCTTTCGGTCGTCGACCAAGCGGGATGGCTTGGCGGTGATATCCGTGGAAAAGAAGTGCTCTGCCTCGCAGCCGGGGGCGGTCGCCAAAGCTCACTTTACGCCGCAGCGGGAGCTTCTGTGACAGTTGTCGATTTAAGTGGGGCGATGCTGGAACTGGATCGACAAGTCGCCTCCCAACGCGGCTTTTCGCTGCGGATCTTGCAGACTTCGATGGAAGACCTTTCCGGGCTTGGGAACGCCATCTTCGACATCGTGATCCATCCGGTTAGCACATGCTACGTGCCCAATATCCAACCGGTCTTTCGTGAAGTCGCACGGGTGACGAAGCCAGGCGGGATCTACATCAGCCAGCACAAACAGCCCACCAGTTTGCAGACAGGCTATGAGCGTCAGGGTAGTGGCTACCCAATCATGCACACGTACTACCGCGACCAACCGGTGCCGCCCCCGCAGACGCCAAACTCCGCATCCAAACGTTTGCGTGAATCAGGCGCAACGGAATACGTCCATCGCTGGGAACAGATCGTCGGAGGGATGTGTCGCGCCGGTTTCCTTATCGAAGACCTTGTCGAACCCGTTCATGCCAAACCCAACGCACCGATCAATAGCTTTGCCGACCGAGCTGGCTTTGTAGCGCCCTACGTCAGAATCAAAGCGCGGCGACGTGGTGACACAGAAACGCCAGAACGCAAAATCGTCTTGCTATAGCTCCCTTGTAAGCTACCGAAGCTAAACGTCCAGCTTTCGCCAAGCTGCGATTTGTTGATCCCGTCCAAGTTCATCCGTGATCGAATCCCAAGCGGACGCAACGCGATCAAGCGTCTGGCGTGGATCTTTATTGTCGGTCAAGCAAGCACGGATCTCTTGATCAAGGACTTGGTAATAGCGAGCACCACCTGACATCCAAGGCCCAGTAACAATCAAGCTGTCGGTTAGCTGCTCTTTTGCCCAACGGCCATATCCAGTGGTTTCACCTCCGACGGCAATATCGATTGACTCCCTCGTCGGCGACAACGAATCGGTCTGACGGTGTAATCCGGACTCTCGGGTCGCTCCCGAAATCCAACCGAGAAATTGCCGCGAAGCTTCTGTTTGCCGGCACCCGGTACTGAGGCAAGCCAACATCGTTTCGGGACCAAGCCACAAGCGTTTTGTTTCGGTTTCGATAGGGCATGACGAAGTACTCACATCAAACACATCGGTCCCGCCTTCGTTTTCGAGGCCGATTTGCAGTGTCTCTGCACCGATGCCACCGAGCAACTTGCCCTCGCGGACGCCCGCATAGACCTGCGTGGGCGTCATGTCCAATGATTTGTAAACCGCAGCACACTGCTTTAATCCTTCCAGTGCATCGACATAGCCGTCTTGCTTGATAAGCGGCGCAAGCGAAAGCCGATCGAACAACCATCCACGTTCGACTTGTCGGGAACAACGGTTCAGAAAACTTGATGCGGCCCAATGCTCCGCCAAAGGCTCGGCACACGATTCTTTGCCATCGTTGACCCATGTGAAATAGTCGTCCCATGTCGCCAACGACAAATCTGGATCGGTTGATAGAACTGCCAAGGGCTTTGCACCGGCGGCGACTCCCCATCGCGAACCATCATATCGAGCGGATGAATTATCGATGGCGATGTACGACCTGCCATACTTCGAATCGTATTCTGTAAGGATGTCGTCGTTGATATCGACGATCGCTTCGTTCTTGATTAGCGCTCCCAGGGTCGCTTGGGAAACGATGGCAACATCGCTGTTTTTGACCTGATCGATGATCTCCCCGAGACGACCGGGATCTCGACTGTTGACGCATGAGATCGAAAGCACTTGCTCGGCAGCGCTGCCGTAGGATCGCTTGATCGCCTCGGCCTCCTGCTCGGGCCCATCAAAAACAACACGAAGCGGTACGTCACTGCGAGCACTTGTCGAAGCAGACTTGGTAGCCGAATCGGGTTCTGACGAATTGCATCCGAGGATCGCCAGCGATGAAAGCACTCCCAGTGCACTTCGACGATTGAGGGGACGGTGACTTCCGTGGCCGAAGCTTTGCATCTTGTCAGGTGGGGAAAAAGATTGATTCGAGAGTGGCGATTTATCGATCGCGGGAAAACTAAAACACAAGCCAGCTGAGAATGCCCGAAGACGTAAAAAATCTCCGGCGGATCGCGAATTTCGGAAAAACAATTCGGTTCCGTCTGATCGACAAATGACGACGCAGGCTGCGTCTCGGTACGATACGCAATCTTACTAATTCCGGTTCGTTTCCTCCGCCATACGCTGCTGGCGATCGGATAACGCCCGATAAGCAATCCTTCCCCCCCTCCTCCTTCGGTTTTCAATATGAGTCACTATCTAGGAATTGACGTCGGCACCAGCGGAACCAAAACACTGTTGATCGATGAAAAAGGTGCATTGCTGGCGGAAGCCGATGCGACCTACCCGATGGAACAACCGAAGCCCGGTTGGACTCAGCAAGATCCGGACGACTGGTGGGCCGCGACCATCAAGACGGTCCACGCTGTCATGAAGAAAGCCAAGCTGAAGCCGCAAGATGTCAAAGCCATCGGCTTAAGCGGGCAAATGCACGGCAGCGTGTTCTTAGATGCCAACAACAATGTCATCCGACCGGCGCTACTTTGGAACGATCAGCGAACGGCCGCCGAATGTGAAGAAATTACAAATGCCGCCGGCGGACGAAAGAAGTTGATCAAGATGGTCGCCAACCCGGCACTCACCGGTTTTCAGGCCCCAAAGATCCTTTGGCTCCGCAATCAAGAGCCGAAAAACTTTGACCGCTTAGCAAAAGTTCTGCTCCCAAAAGACGAAATCCGACGCCGCCTGACGGGTGAGTTCTTCAGCGAGGTCAGCGACGCCAGCGGAACGCTGCTGCTGGATGTGGTTAAACGTAAATGGTCCAAGCAGCTTCTTTCGAAACTGCAACTTGATGCCGACCTGTTGCCCGAAGTCGTCGAAAGCGAACAAGTCACGGGAACGCTCACTCAAGCAGCGGCCACCGCACTTGGCTTGACGACTGATTGCAAAGTCGTCGGCGGTGCGGGTGACTGCGCCGCGGGCGCAGTTGGCAACGGTGTTGTCAAAAAAGGCATCCTCAGCACTTCGATCGGCACCAGTGGTGTAATGTTTGTCCATAGTGATGAACCACAATACGATCAGGCCGGCCGCCTGCACACGTTTTGCCATGCGGTCAACGGCGCGTGGCACATGATGGGCGTCAACCTAACCAGCGGCGGATCGCTTCAGTGGTGGGTCGAATCGATTCTACAAGGCCTAACTGGAATCGGCGAAAAAGACGCCTACGCCGCAGCGACCGCAGAAGCACAGAAAATCGCTGCGGGCAGTGGCGGCGTTGTCTTCCTGCCTTACCTCAATGGTGAACGAACACCTCACGCGGACCCGAACGCTCGCGGTTCATTCGTGGGACTGAATCTGACCCACACTCGCGGTGCGATGACCCGCAGCGTCATGGAAGGCATCACTTTTGCACTTCGCGACAGTTTAGAAATCATCGAATCGTTGGGCGTTCCCGTTAAAGAAATTAGGGCTTCTGGAGGCGGAAGCAAAAACCCGTTCTGGCGACAAATGCAGGCCGACGTGTTTGGCAAAAAGATCACAACACTGAAAGTCGAGCAGGGCCCGGCGTACGGCGTCGCGCTGTTGGCCGCGGTTGGGGATGGGGCATACAAAGACATTCAATCGGCTTGCAAAGCCACAATCGAAAAAGCGGATTCGACCAGCGTTGATCGCAAAGCGGCTGCGGCATACGACAAACTGTTCCCGGTTTACCGCAAACTTTACAGCGACCTTGCTGATTCGATGCACTCGCTAGCCGAACTTCAATAAGGTTCAATGTAGAAAGTGGTCAGGCTTGGCAGATCCGCTCTACAAGCCTGCACTGGCCACCGAATCAATCTTCTCTATTCGATTTCCCCACTGGCCAAGCATGAACCAACAAGTCGATATCAAACTGAACGATTCGGTTGCGACCATCGTGATCGATCGCGCCGATGCGTGTAATGCGTTAAACGCTTCTCTGATCCATCAGTTGATCGAAGCCTTCGGTGATATCCATCAGGAGAAGAAAGTGACAGCGGTGGTCCTCATCGGCCGAGGCGATCACTTCTGCAGCGGCGTCGACCTAAAGGAATTCGCCAAGATCACTTCACTTGATCCGATGGACGCACATCCGGAATGGTTTGATGCTTGGCAGCAACTGACCGATCTTTGCGAGACACTGCTGCGGTTTCCTAAGCCCATCATCGCCGCGATCGACGGTGCGGCAATCGGTGCCGGACTCGCGATCGCACTTTCCTGCGATCTGATGGTGCTGTCGCAAAGGGCAAAGCTCGTCGCCAATGCCGCCCATCGAGGCCTCATCGGTGGACTGACCGCGCCATTGCTGGAATTCAGATTTGGTGCCGCAATCGCTGCTCGCTTGCTGCTCTCCGGAGACGCGATCGATTCCGAAGAAGCTTACCGGCTGGGCATGTGCTGCGAGACCGCTTCGGTCGATCAGATTTGGGTGCAAGCTAACGACCTTGCAAAACGATGCGGACAAGCACCGCGTGAATCGGTCCAAGCCACCAAACGAATCCTAAACGAAGCGATCGGTGAAACCTTGCTAACAAACTTAGCCGGTGGTGCGGCAACCGCCGCCACACTTTGCAACACCGAGTCGGCATCCGAAGGCATCAACTCGTTCGTCGATAAACGTGAACCGCAGTGGCCCTAAAGCGGCGATAGAAACGGCGCCTTGATGGTGACGGTGCCGCCGATGGCAACAGTGCCGCTAATGTCATCATGCCCACCTATTGCGGTGGGCAAGCAATTTACCGCGACCCGCTGCTCCGTTTAGTAGCGGAGCAATGCGGTTCCCCACGCAAGTCCGCTTCCGAATCCGCATAGCAAGACATAGTCGCCTCGCTTGATTTTCCCGGCCTTGAACGCCTCATCAAGAGCCAAAGGAATACTGGCTCCCGACGTATTGCCGTAACGATCCAGATTCACAAACACCTTGTCGGCAGACACGTTCAAGTCGGAAACCGCCGAGTCAATGATTCGCTGGTTGGCCTGGTGCAGAACAACCAACGCAAGTTCTGATGACGTGATACCGGCTTCACGCAGCACATCTTTTGCGCTCTCGTCAAAGACACGAACCGCCCATTTAAAGACGTTTCGGCCGTCCATCTGAAGATACTGCAACCCGTCTGCTTTTGCCTCTTCGGTCAACTGCATACGAGTCCCACCGGCTGGGATGCAGAGCATTTCGCCACCGCAACCTTCGCTGCCCAGTTGATATGCCAGAATGCCAGCGGGACCGGCGCCCTCGCCGACGGACGCTTCATCGTCATCAGGACCTACGATGACAGCTCCTGCTCCGTCGCCAAACAACGGGTACGTTTTTTTATCATTCGGGTCAATCAATCGGCTCATCAAATCCGCGCCGACAACCAAGACTCGTTTTGCATTTCCGTTGGCAACGAATTGCGCCGCCGTGGTGAACGCATACATAAATCCGGCGCACGCGGCACCGATGTCCATCGCGGGTGCAAACGCCCCCAAGCGTCTTTGAAGATGACACGCGGTCGATGGCGTGAAATGATCTGGAGTGATGGTCGCAACTAAGATCAAATCAATCTCTTCGATCGACACCGATGCGTCTTCCAGGCAACGAATCGCTGCTTCGTAGCAAAGGTCACTCGTCGCTTGATCGGGTGTCGCGTGCCGACGCTGCCGAATCCCTGTCCGGCGGACAATCCATTCACTGTCGCAACCTAGCTCGGCCAAGTCTTCATTCGTAATGAGGTTGTCTGGGACAAATGCTCCCGAGCCGATTATTCGGACTCCCGGTACCATCCCCATTCGGCCACGCGCTGCTTTGACATCCGTCGCTTGCTTCTCTTGCAAGCTGTCCTTGGTCTCGTTCTCTGAATTCATTTCCGCAGCAGGCGGGTTCTCGTGAAGGAGTGTTGATTGATCTCGCATCAGGCAAATACTATCCAAGGCAACAATCGAATGAGGGCTGACGAAGACCTGAATCGATGCGATCGCACCATGCAGTCGGAATAACCGTGCAGTCGAATATGACCGTGCAGCGGAATCAACGGTACGTCGGAATCATTCGAGTCGAATAGGGCGTCGGCGGACCGACAATTTACTTGGCCGGCCTGCGCTGAGGCACATTGACCGATGTCTACGTCGGTTCAGAGTATAACGAGAGCAACGTCGGAGCGTCAGCCGAAACGTGTTGCATCACCATCCGGCCGAAATTCCCGCCCCGCTAAGGCGGATTGTCTTCCCCTCTTGCCTGTTCGTGCGAAGTTGTCAAAACGAAACAAGTTCATCATGGGGACCGCCTTCACACTTGCCGTCGCCGCGGTTTGGATCGCTGGCTTCCGACTAGGCTCCACCCTGCCCCCCCCAGCGAGCGAACACAAGCTAGATCTGCCTGCTGACGAGCCAGACCGTCGCAAGGGTGAATTGGAACCGGCGAGCCCGCCAAAACGCTTTGCAGTCCAAGGCGATTCGATGTCGCCGACCCTGAAAGATGGCCAGCAGGTGACGCTCAGTTCAGACGCGCGTCGACTTTCCACGGGTGACCTAGTCGCGATCCATCACAACGGTGCTGACCATATCAAGCGCATTGCCGGACTTCCCGGCCAAACAATTGACCGAAAGAACGGCAGACTTCTAGTCGACGGCATCCGGCTAGAGGATCGATTGAATTCGCTTAAGCCTCTTATTTCGCATCCGCCGAAACTGCTGACCGTTACTCAAAAACCAGACGACTGGTTTGTATCGAGCGAGCAACGGTGGTTGGTTTTGCGTTCCAAAAATTCGCACCAAGCCGACTACCCTTCACCGATCCTGGACGACTACCCGGAAAACCAAAGCGTGCGTCGCACTCTAAACGCGGTCGACCGCGTCATCCTTCGGCTGGACTCCCAATTCGATGGACGCCATGTCTTGTTTCACTTCGAAGGCGTTGCCACATCGACTCAGTTAGTCGACGGCGGAGCCCAATCACGGTTTGCAACCGCACCACCAATCGAATTGCAGCCGCCTGCAGAACTCAGCGACAACTGCCCCATCGCCATTGAGTTAGGCTCGAAGGTCGAGGCCGACAAGGTTCGCAAACGGCTGACGATCGAGCGGGATATCGAATACCGCGACGATGTTTCACGGCGGAAAGTCAACTATCCAACGACACTGAAGGAATCGGAGTATTTCGTCGTCGGAGATAACGTTCCAATCTCGGTCGATAGCCGTGATTTTGGGCCTATTCATGCGGACGCGATCTTTGGCCAAGTGATCAAACTCCTCGACTCACGATAACGCATCGTCATTGGTATAGCAGACTTCTTCGACATCACTCATCGGCACGACGAAGCGTGCCGGGTACATTGCTCATAGTACCCGTCACAGTCCCTGTGACGTCCGGGCGTTGGTTTTGCTGGGTGGGGTTTGTGGGAAGTCGGCACGACGCAGCGTGCCGGGTACTTTGCTCATAGTACCCGTCACAGTCCCTGTGACGCCCGAGATACAACAGCAGGCGGCACGACCTAGCGTGCCGGGTACTTTAGGATGACTTTTCGACTGTTGCTCGAAGTACGCCATGGAAACTCCCCAACCCCGCTGAACTTCCGGGCGCTCTTGACCTGAGTGGTGCGAATTTCTTATCGCAACCGCATGATGGCCCCATCGAATCCCGCCGCTCGGTCTTGCCTCCGACCTCGCCCACCCTGTTTCGATAACAGGAGCGGTGCGCGTATCACAGCATGCATCCGCCCGATCGTCATTCTTGCCGCTGCCTTGTTGATGCTCATTTCTGGATGCCGAGTCACCGCACCTGTTCACCGATGGCAAGAACCGCAACTCGGCTCGACCGTTGCACAAACAGTGTTGTTGCCCGAAATCGTTGGCCCCTCTGAAACGGCGCGGTCACTTCAAAAACGATTGATCGACGCGACACCGCGCGATGACGGACGCGCGTTCAAACTCGTCAGCCTTGATACGTTAGAAAACGAAACGCTGGCAGAATCGGCTGCACAGTCAGAGACTCCATCTGGTGAAAACTCGATTGCGTTGGTTTCCCATCAGGAACAGATCAAGAGCGACGTTTCACTGCTGCCACTGGCGAAAAGCCATGATGTGCAATACTTGTTGCGTGGGGAAATTCTGACTCAGCGGAGAGCGATTCCTATAGACCAGGTCAACGAGCGTCTAACCGTGTCGTGGTGTTTGACACCGATCGCTGGTCACGAAAAAGAAAATCCCGGCTCCCCTGAAAAGCTCAATCAAAACGGGACACCGGTCGTTGTCACGTTCGATGCGGCCATTGAAAAGTACCCTGACCTTGCATGGCTGAATGATCGGCAAGCGGTGCTGGAGATCGCAATGGTCCGCGAAACCATGGCATTGATCGCTCCCTCGATCCAACGCGATCGGCTGCGCTTAGACACACCGTGGATCTCACCGGGAAGCCTGCACACCTTCCTTGGGAACCACTACGCATCGACAGGGCGCTGGCCCGAAGCGGAAACGCAATGGCAAAAAGCGTTGCGATGGAACCCGCTTTCAACTGCCGCGATGCACAACCTTGCGATTGCCAAAGCAGCCAAACAAGACTTCTCGGCCGCTCGCCAATTGGCAAAACGAGCGATTCTTTTTGCACCAACCAAACGCCACCAGAGAACCGCGGTCTGGGTTGAAACCGCACAACGCAGCTATCACGAAGCGTTTGCGTTGGGTACCCCCGCAGAAGGCTGGTCGGTGACACGTTCGCCAGCTGACAACGTGCAAAACTGAGTCTACAGAAACGCCGCTTTCGCCGATTGGTATCAGAAAGACGCGAGCGCCCATCAGCCAATGAAATCAGAGAGCGTCAAACTCTGTCGCTCTCGTCGAATGGCTAGACTTTGAAGCGACTACTTTGGTGAGAAGCTCTTTGCTTCATCCGCGTCAACTGGCGATTCCGAGTCATCTTCTTCAGCTTCGGCTTGGCCGTAGGCTTCAAGAACGGTTTTGACGACATCGATCAACTGATCCAAACGGAACGGTTTATACAAGCGAGCCTTGGGGTGCAAACCATTCTGCAACGCGTTAACGATCGAGTGACCGGGATCGTAGCCGAACCCTGTCATCAAGATCATCGGGACCGGGTCGATTAGCTCTTTGAGCCTCATCATCAACTGGAACCCGCTGTATTCGGGCAGTTTGATGTCGCTGATGATCACATCGTATTTGTTTTCTTCACCGGCATCACGCACCATCGGTACGGCCTGAACAGCTCCACGAGCCGTCTCGACAACACAACCATATCGTTCGAGCAAGCGGTGAGCGTCCTCGCGAACGGTCGCATCTTCGTCGACAACCAGAATACGCTTGTCGCGTAGCAAAGCGTGTTCGTTGGGCGAAATTCCAGGGGGGACCGCCTCCAGGGGCGTCATCCGTTGTCCGATCTGCTGAATCGTCTGCTTGATGTCGCGAGCATTTTTCAAGATCCGCCGAATGCGATCGACCATTTCGGGCGAGTGCCCAATGTAGTCTTCCATCACGTTGACGGCGTCATTAAGAATTTCGTCGACCGGCATCGCGACCGCACTATGAATCGCGTTGCAGCTCTGCTGTGCAGTATCAGCCTTTTGAGCGACCAGCAATTCCAGCGTGTTGAGTGCGTAGCTGATATCGCGGGCAAAGATTTCCAAGAACTGCAAATCACTTTCAGTGAATGCGGCGACTTGAGGACTTTCGACGTTGATCGTGCCCAAAACTTGATCATTCAAGATCAACGGTACAGTGAGCGAACTGCGTGAGTTCGCAACGCCAGGAATGAACAGCGGATCGTTGATCACGTCATAACAGAGGTAACTTGTACCGCTGGAAGCTGCGTAACCCGTGATTCCATTGCCGTGTGGGTGAGCGTAAAGCTGGCGATCGGCAGCCTCTTGATCGATTCCGACGCTCAACAGAGGCAATAGGTGCCCTGTCGCCTGCTCCAGCAAGCGAATCTCGATCACGTCGAAGTTCAAAAGGTCCTGCAGGTAATGGCGGATATTGTCTTTAAGAAGCTCGATCCGCTCATCGACGCCCATCTGAAAGATTTCGCTGGGGCGAAGGTCAGCCAACTCACGACCGGCACGGTGGATTGCGGCAAGCTTTTGCTGCTGCAGTATCTCTTCGGTAATGTCACCGACAGTAATCACGAGCTGCGTCGGTGGGGAATGATCGCCAACCGGAGCGGCACGGACTTGATAGTAGCGACCACTTTCGGTTTGAAATGTTCCGCTGCTTTCTTCGCCTGTCGTGAAAGCCGTGTGGAAGGGACAAAGATCCGAACCGAGGATCTCGGGATTGCCCATCATCCCGTAGATGGTGTCGCCAACCGGATCGATGTCAAGTTTGTCAAACCAGCGACGCAAGCGACGGTTCGCCCAAAGCACCCGGTTTTTCTGATCCAGTAGGGCTGCGCCTTCGGGAAAGTCACGCAGCATCAAACCGCTTTGACAAAGCCCACGAAGCTCGCCTAACTCAGGTAACAGATTTCGTGCGATCCACACGCCTTCGATACATTGATCGGAAAGCTGATCCAGCACCGTTGCCGAAGAATCCAGGACCAGAACGTCCTCGGAGCTATAGCCCTGAGGCAAACTGGACATCTCGCCCACGCAGATAAGCCGTTTGTTACCGGCTTCAGCCTCCGTCGGTGCAGACTGATCTCCTTGACTGAATTGATTATCAGCATCGAAGGAGGATGTCGATTGTGTCATTTAAGACGCCTCTGACCACGCGACACAACGTATGGAGCGGATGGGATCTCTCGAGCCCGCCTGCTCGGTTTGACCAATGATCGGACCATTCATCCACTGCTGTTCATCGGCAACCACTCACCTTGAATGATAAGAGAAAACGGCTGACGATACACCTTTACTCGGTAGCGAATTTGTTCCGGAACACTCATAGCGCTACAGTTTTCAATTAAGAGCGGTTTGCGTCCTTTCATCTGCCGCTAACTAAACGACAACAAGCTGCAAAAAAACTCTTAACCCAATTCGACCCGATTCGAGGCCCAGACAATTTCGGTTAATCCGTACGACGAGGCAAACTCAACTGCAACTTGAGGGCCGGATTTATTCGGCCTCGCGTCTAATTGAAGTGGTTTTAATCACTGGCGTTTCAATAACGAAACCGCTCCCCAATACAGCGGACCACGCACCGACATCGCAGATTTACCGCAGTTTTGAGCTCGTTGGTCCACCAAAGTCAGACCGCCTCTCGCTTCAATACGGTTCCAAATCTGAACGTCGTTCAGCTCCAATCAAGTCGAGTGCTAAGGGCTGCCGCTCATCCACTGAATGAAGCATCTTCGCCAATCTAGCAAATCGGTGCGGTCCGCGTCTGCTACGTGAAAAGCCTCACCGCAAAGTATTCGCGGGCACGTCCTCTCATCTCAGTTGCCGCCCTCGAAAAATTGGCAAACAGGTTTTCGAACCACGGTTGCCTCAACCCACGAGAGCACAGCCAGCTGATTTCCCACCCGTCCACGAAAACGCGAGAAAGTCCCCCACGCTCAGCGACCAGGCATGCTGGAAACACAGGGAACGCGGGAACCACGGGGCAACTGGGGCCGACCAAGAACTGGACTCAATCAACAACAGCGTCCTAGCCGCGGTTGAGTGAATTGCCTGAACCCAACACGCATAACCGACGCTAACGCGTTTCGGCTGATCAGAATCACGCAACACTGAGCCGTGTTGGCGCTAGCCACGGTTGAATGAGTTTGACGCCGATTAAACCTCCCCACCTAACCGCACGCTGGCGCGTTGCGGCTGATCGGAATCACGCACAATACTGAGCCGTGTTGGCGCTAGCCACGGTTGAATGAATTGCCAAAATCCAACGCGTCCAACAGGACAAACGCAATTCGATCACGCTGGTCTCCTTTCGACCAAGCATGAACGCTGACCTTTCAGCCCATCGACTCGCTCGATCGATGCGGCAATTTCAGAATCGGCCAATTCCCAAAAAAAACAACGCAGGCGTCATATCGCCATCGTGGTGTTTCACGCGAATGAATTGATGCTTCCTTGAATAAAACCGTGCCAATGGACGGGATTTCTGGAAAGTTTTCGCGTTGTGGTGCGACGAAGCTGGCCCGCCATTTGTTAACTGCGAGTGTGCAGGTTGGGCAAAACTGTCAAATTGCGAAAACTGCTTCTTCTGTAATGTTGACAGCGCATATGGCAGGTCTAAATTCAATGGTCTGGGCAACACCCCCAGACCTTGCAATCGTTGCATTTTGCTTATTGTTAAAGTTCTGAGTAAGGCCCGGATTAAGACTGGCCCAGAGCGCCGTGTAGAACACCTGGAGGAATCACTGGATGTTGAAGAGTTTTGTCCGTGGCTTTGCTGGAGTCAGCTCCGCATTGCTACTCGCTGCCAACCTATTCGCCGGATGCGGCGATTGCAGCGGATGTGCTGCGGGTGCAGCATGCGTCACGCCATGTGCTGAGTCGGCGCCATGCGCGACGCCTGCACCAAGCGCGCCGACGGTATCGTACGAAGAACGTACGGTCATGAAAAATCAGTGGGTGACTGAAACCAAATTGGTTCCAGTGACCTCGTACGAGTGCCAAACGAAAACTCGTATGCGCAACGTGACCCGCCAGGTTGCGAAAGTTGAAACTCGCGAGCAGACCTATCAGGTCAACGTTCCCGAGGTTCGCACCAAGAAGGAATCGTACAAAGTGATGGTTCCCGTCAGCTACACCGAAGAAGTCCCCTACACGGTGACGATCCCGGTAACCACCGAAGTGGAAGAAGAGTACCAAGTTTGCGTTGCCTATACCGACCAAGTTGAAAAGACTTACGAGGTTCAGGTCCCCAAAACGACCGAGGTCGAAAAGACTTTCACCGTCTGCGTTCCCTACAAGGAAAAGAAGCAGTACAAGGTGATGGTTCCTTTCACCGAACAGGTCGAGCAAGAGTACACCGTTCAAGTTCCTGTTCGCAAAACTCGCACCGAGACTTACAACGTCTGCGTTCCTTACATCGACCAAGTCGAGAAGGAATACCAAGTCCGCGTTCCGGTCCAAAAGACCCGCGTTCAAGAGTACCAAGTCTGTGTTCCATACACCGACCACGTGACGCAGACTTACTGCGTCAAGGTTCCTTACACCGAACAGAAGACCTACAGCGTTCAAGTTCCATACACGGAAACGATCGAGAAGGCCTACGCGGTTTGCGTCCCTTACACCGAACCTGTTGAACGCGAATACACCGTTCAAGTTCCTTACACCGAGGAAGTCGAACATGAATACACCGTTCAAGTTCCTGTAACGGAAACCAAATCGGCAACTCGCACGATCACCAAGTGCGTTCCTGTAACGACAACCAAGACCGTCACGCAAGATTGCGGAAGCTACCAATGCCAAGCGATCGAAACCCCAAGCTCGGCGTGCGGCGGATGCGGCACCAGCGCTTGCGGTAGCTGCGGCGGATGCAGCACCGGCTGTGGAAGCAGCCCCTGCGGTTGTGGCGGCGGAGTGGTTGGCTGCGGAAACGCCTGTGCCCCTTCGGTGACCTACAAAAAGGTCTGGGTTCCTAACATCGTGACCAAGGAAGTCCCAGTGACGACCTACGAGCGTCAAACGATGGAAGAGCCTTACACCTACACCACGACACGCTGCGAGACCGAAACCCGCGTCAAGAAAGTTCCTGTGACCAAGTATCGTCCAGAAACTCGCAAGTGCACCGTCAACGTTACCAAGTACCGCACCGAGCAACGCACCCGTCCCGTGACGGTTTGCAAAACTCGCACTGAAGAGCGTACTTGCAACGTGACCAAGTACCGCACGGAAACTCGCACTCGTGAAGTTCCTGTTCGTAAAACCCGTCTGGAAACTCGCACCCGCGAAGTTCCTTACTGCGACTACGAAATCGAGACTCGCACGAAAACGGTTCCTGTTCGCAAGACTCGCATGGAAGAACGCACCCGCGAAGTTGCTTACTGCGAAATGACTCCCGAAACCCGCACCCGCATGGTGTGCGTTCAGAAATCTCGCGAAGAAACTCGTGAATGCGAAGTCACCAAGTACCGCAACGAGACTCAGGTCAAAATGGTTCCTGTAACCAAGATGGTCACCGAGACTCGCACTTGCACTGTCCCTGTTCGCAAGACCCGTATGGAAACCCGTGTCCGCACGGTCCCCAAGACGACCTGCACCACAGAGACTCGTACTCGCGAAGTCACCAAGTGCCGCATGGAAGAAGAAACTCGTGAGCGAGAAGTTAAGTACACCGTGTGTGTACCAGAAACTCGCACTCGTACTTACAACGTCACCGTGTACGAAACTGTGACCGAAGAAGTACCAGAGACCTACCAGGTTCGAGTTCCTGTCGAAACCATGAAGGAAGTTCAAGTCCGCGTTTGCAAACAAGTTCCAACCACCGTGAAGGTTCCTGTTTACTGCTACGGCACCGCTGCCCCTTCGGCAGCCGGTTGCTCGTCTTGCGGCGAAGCTGCTCCAGTTGCCGAAGGTGCTGGTTGCACTGACTGCGGAAAGTAATTTACCGCGATAAAGATTGACCCAGAAACGGTCTCCAGGCGTTTTCGCTTGGAGACCGTTTTCTTTTTGCGCTATCGGCAAGAACCATCAACGCACGTTTCGGGAAAACTCTTGCATCCGGTCACAATCGGCATCGTGCAGTCTTTACCAGCAACAACATCGGCAGCGAGCCCACTGCCAGTTATCGTGAATCAGGATGCCACACAGGCAGCAACTGAGCGTATCCGTCACACTTTAATCCTGCATCGCAACCGCCCCCCTTTCTGTGACACATAACCCTCGGCCTACCACAAGGGGCCACTATCATTCCGCAGGCTACTCCTAGGGCGACACGATCGTTGCTTTCAAAGACATACATCCGCTGATGTTGTCGCGTCCCTCTGCATCTGTACATTTCCCGTGGACGGAACTTTGTGTCGACGAACATTTCAGTGGTAGCGAGCCGAAGCTTTTCAGGGCGACTACCAAGCGTCGCACGTCTGCATGAGAAGGTATTCGGAGCATCAACATCGTGTCCACGATCACAACCGCAATTCTGGTCATCTCCGCTGTTGCGGTCAGCGGATTGGTTTTTGGAAGTTTTAGAATTCGCGGCATCGGCCTAGGCCCCGCCGGTGTCCTTTTCGCTGGACTGGTGTTCGGGCACTTCGGCGCGAGGATCAATCCCGAGATCAATCACTTTGCCAAAGAGTTCGGCCTAATCCTATTTGTCTTTACCATCGGGATTCAGCTTGGTCCGGGGATCATCCAGCTTTGGAAACAGCAAGGCTTGTTACTGAACGGTCTGACGTTGCTGATCGTGTCACTGGGATTCGGACTCGTTGTTTTATTTGGATACCTTTTCGGGTTCCCTGGAACAGCAGTCGCGGGTCTTTTTAGCGGTTCGACAACGAACACACCCTCACTTGGTGCAGCCGAACAAGCAGCGTCGATGCTTGGCGACGGAGAAGAATCGCTTGAGATGTCATACCTGGCGTCGGCCTATGCGGTTGCCTACCCCGGCGGCATCCTAGGCATCATCGCGTCGATGCTGCTATTAAAAAAGATGTTCAAAGTCGACTTGGACAGCGAAGTTGAACAGTACCGAAAAACCAATAGCAACGATCGCGAATCGATTGAACGCCAAAGTGTGGTTGTAGAAAACGCACGACTGGATCTTGTACCGTTTGGCGAAATTCCAGGCATCGATGAAACAGGCGTTCGCATCTCACGCGTTCGACGCTGCGACGATTCAGAGATCGAACCGGCAACGGAACAGACCCTGCTAGGCGAAGGCGACGTCATTCAGGTCGTCGGCCCGAAGAGCGGCCTTGCTCGATTTGTTCCGCTGATCGGTCGACCGAGCGATGAAGACCTGATGACCAGCTCTGGCAAAGTGACCTATCGCCGGGTGTATGTGACGGAAACCCATGCACTGAACCGATCGCTTGCCGAACTGTCGCTGGATCGGTTTTACAACGTCACGATCACACGAATCATTCGCGGCGGTGTTGAGATGGCCCCGCGTGGTTCCAGCCGATTGTTCTATGGTGACATTGTCCAGATTGTTGGCGACAAGGACAGCTTGGAACGCGTCACAAGCTTTCTCGGCAACTCGACAAAATCGATGAAGGAAACTCAGTTTTCACCACTGTTCGTCGGGATCGCCGTCGGCGTTTTGGCGGGAATGATTCCACTTTCGATCCCGGGTGTCCCGTTTCCGGTACGACTAGGCCTTGCCGGCGGACCGTTGATTGCCGCGATCATCCTAAGCCTTGTCGGTAGCATCGGCAGCTTCGTCTGGTACATCCCCTCATCAGCGAACCTGGCGCTGCGTGAGTTGGGCATCATTTTGTTTCTCGCATGTGCAGGACTTGGAGCCGGAGAAACATTTTTTGAATCCGCAATGAGCCTCAACGGCGCTAAGTGGATCACTGCGGGACTGGTCATCACGATGGTCCCGTTGCTGGTCGCTGGCATCTTGGCCCGGGTGGTTTGGAAACAGAACTACCTAACGATCTGCGGCGTGATCGCTGGCAGCATGACCGACCCACCCGCACTGGCCTTCGCCGGGTCGATGCGTGACTGTGATGCCAGTGCGACGGCTTACGCTGCGGTGTACCCACTGACAATGATATTGCGAATCATCGTGGCCCAATCGCTGATTTTCATTTTCAGCTGACGCCATCGCTTCCCCCACTGCTGAATTCTCAGGCAGCCTGACTTCATTCTCGGGCGACCTGACCTCAGTTCTCTGGCAACCTGCCCATTACCCGAGACGCCCGATTTCGATAGACTTCCGGGCAGTCATGTCACTGGTAATTTCCCTCTGGTCAGGTCACAACGATGCCTCTTTGGCAAATCGACATTTATCCCGCAGAAAACGAGATCGATCGCGAAGGAGCTCGTACGAGCGAAGAGATTGGTGAACTGGGGCTGGGCGATCAAATCTCGGTCGTTTTTGCTCGAGGATTTCTCGTCCAAGGTGACCTGGACGCCGACCAAGCCCAGCAGCTGGCCGCCAACTTACTCAGTGACAGCGTTACCGAACGAAGCGTCGTCGCTCAGGTCGGTGAAGCCACCTTGGCCAATCCACCGGGCGGTGCCGAATCTTTCCGCTTGGTTAACGTGATGCCCAAAGCGGGCGTCATGGACCCCGTCGCCAGCAGCACGATTAACGCGGCCCGTGACATCGGCTTCGAAGTCGATTCGGTTCGCACGATGCGTAAGTACTGGATCGACGTTGCGGACGAATCCAACTTTGACGCGATTTGCCGAAGAGCCCTTTCGAACGATTCGATCGAACAGGTCGTCGTCGGTCCCCTGGACATGGATGAATTGGAAGTCGGCAGCCACTACGAATTCAATCTTGTCCGCATCCCAATCCGATCGCTTAACGACGAAGAACTAGAGCGATTGTCCAAAGAGGGCCAGCTTTACCTGACACTGGTCGAGATGCAAACCATTCGCGACCACTTCGTTTCGCTTGACCGTGATCCGACCGACGTCGAACTGGAAACGATCGCGCAGACATGGTCGGAACACTGCAGCCATAAAACGCTGGCCGGGCGAATTCATTATCGCGGTATCGGCGCTGACGGAACGCCCGGCGGCGATGAGCGTCAATACGACAACATGCTCAAAGAAACCGTCTTCGCGGCGACACAGCAAATTCGCAAACAACTCAGCGATGACGACTGGTGTGTCAGCGTCTTTAAAGACAACGCCGGTGTGGTCACCTTCAACGACAAGTATCACGCGTGCTTTAAAGTCGAAACGCACAATCACCCCTCGGCCCTGGAACCTTACGGCGGTGCGAACACCGGCATCGGCGGCGTCATCCGTGACCCCATGGGTACAGGCATGGGAGCCAAACCGGTTTGTAACACCGATGTGTTCTGCTTCGCGCCACCAGACACCGAACCGGATTCGCTGCCCCCAGGCGTCCTGCACCCACGACGTGTGATGAAAGGCGTCGTTTCGGGCGTGCGTGACTACGGCAACCGGATGGGCATCCCGACGGTCAATGGCGCGGTCTACTTTGATGAACGCTACCTAGGCAACCCGTTGGTCTACGCCGGAAACGTCGGAATGATTCCGGTCGGCATGGAAGACAAAAAAGTCCACGCCGGTGACTTGATCGTTTCGCTCGGCGGACGGACCGGACGCGACGGCATTCACGGCGCGACATTCAGCAGCGCCGAACTGACAAGCGAATCAGAATCGCTATCCGGCGGTGCGGTCCAAATCGGCAACGCGATCACCGAAAAGATGGTGCTCGATGTCCTGATGCAGGCTCGTGATCGTGGGCTTTATAACGCGGTCACCGACTGCGGCGCCGGTGGCTTCTCCAGCGCAGTCGGCGAAATGGGTGAAGACGTCGGTGCGGAAGTTTGGCTCGATAAAGCTCCGCTTAAATACGACGGACTGTCCTATACAGAAATCTGGATCTCCGAAGCCCAAGAGCGCATGGTCCTCGCCGTCCCTCGCGAAAAATGGGACGAACTGCGCGAGCTTTGTGAAAGCGAAGGTGTCGAATCGGCGGTCCTGGGTGAATTCAAACCCACCGGCGACCTTCACCTAACCTACCACGGCGAAACGGTCGGCAACCTCAGCATGCACTTCTTGCATGACGGACGCCCACCAGTCATCCGTGATGCCGTTTACCAACCACCGGAAACCAAAGAGCTGACCGTTCCCGAAGGGACATCATCAGAGCAGCACGGCACATCGTTGCTAAACATCCTTGGCAGCTTGAATGTGGCCAGTAAACACTGGGTGATCCGCCAATACGACCACGAAGTTCAAGGCGGTAGCGTGGTCAAGCCGCTTGTCGGTCCGATGTGCGACGGCCCCAGCGATGCGGCCGTGATCCGCCCGCTTTTGGACAGCCAGCGTGGGCTGGTGATCTCCTGCGGGATGAACCCACACTTTGGCGACTTCGACACCTATCACATGGCTGCATCGGCAATCGACGAAGCGATGCGAAACGCCGTTGCTGTCGGTGCCGACCCATCGCGAATCGCGATCCTCGACAACTTCTGCTGGGGATACACCGATCGCCCCGAAACACTAGGCTCACTCGTTCGAGCCGCGATCGCCTGTTACGACGTTGCGATCGGACTGGGCACCCCGTTCATCAGCGGAAAGGACAGCCTGAACAACGAATTCAGCTATGCCGATAAAAACGGCGACAAACAAACCATCTCGATCCCACCAAGCTTGCTGATCAGCGCGATGGGACAGATCGAGGATGTTTCCACCGCGATCACCATGGACGCCAAAGAGGCGGGTAATGTGGTGTTCTTGATCGGCGAAACCAAAGACGAAATGGGCGGTTCGCATTTCTGCTTGGTCAACGATCTTGATGGCGGAAAGGTCCCTTCGGTCGATGTCCCCGTCGCCAAAGCGACATTCGCGGCCGTGCACGAAGCGATCCGCGAACGCTTGGTTCGCAGCTGCCATGACTTGTCCGAAGGCGGCTTGGCTGTCGCCGCCTGCGAAATGGCGATGGCCGGCGGACTTGGAATGTCGATTGACCTAAAAGTTGCAAGCGACCAAATGGCAATCGAGCTTCCAGAAACGCAGTGGCTATTCAGCGAATCGAACTCACGGTTCTTGCTTGAAGCTCCCGCTACAGCCGCAGAACAGATCGTTCAGATCTTTCGCAAACACGGTGTCCCGGCTGCTCAGCTGGGTACAATAGAGGCCGAAGCGAAACTGTCGATCACTGGGCTGGATGGCTCATCAACCTGCCTTGAAGTCGACATGGATCGCGCCAAACAAGCCTGGAAAAAGCCACTGGATTTGCAATGATCTCTGCCAACGTGCAGCCCGAGACACGCACGAATTGGACCGTCGTTATTTCGAAGGGGCAGTCGCGAAACCCCGTCAAACGATCGCTTGAACAATCACTCGCCGACGCCGCCGCACAGCTTGACGGTGTCTCGGTGATTGTTGTGCCGCACCTCTATGACTTGCCCAAAGGCGGCGAGTCATTGGCGAAACTCGGTGAAGTCGAAAGCAATCTGATCGTGGCATCTTGGATCTTCCCACGGGCAGCTCACTGGGTCCTTGATCGCAATGGCGTCCGTGGCCAATTCGTGGCTGTCGAAGATGACCAAGACGAAGAAGACGAACCTGTCAGTGCAAGTTCACGTGATGTCGATCGTGTGGCCGATTTGTACCCACGCCCTGATCGCGAAATCCACTGTATCGATCTAAAGAACGGCGACGACCCAGCGCGGTTTATCGAACAACTGCATCAGATCGTGCTGACCGAACAGGCGACCGCCCCGGACGCAGATCGCTCGCTTCCGATTATCGGCGGAAAGCTGGTGGAGGTTGATGAAACGACCTCACGCCGCTGGTACCCGGTCATCGACTTTAGTCGCTGCACGAACTGCATGGAGTGTGTCGACTTTTGCCTCTTCGGCGTCTACGGTGTCGACCAAGCTGAAACGATCCTTGTAGAGCAGCCCGACAACTGCCGCAAAGGCTGCCCGGCATGCAGTCGCGTCTGCCCCGAAAATGCGATCATCTTTCCCCAGCATAAGGCACCCGCGATCGCCGGTGCCGATATCGGTGGTGATGAAGGTTTCAAAATAGACCTTTCGAAACTGTTCGGTGCACCGGACGGAGGAGAAGACGCGATCGCGACCGCCGCACGCGAACGAGATGAGCAGCTATTGCTGACCGGACGTGACGCCGTGGGCATCGACGACCAACTGAAGCGACGACAGCAAGACGCCGCAAAGAAACCCAAAGATGACCTCGATAAACTGATCGACTCCCTCGACGCACTCGACCTATAAGACTGCGTCACATCGATCAGCCCAACGACACCGTAGTGGATCTTGTCAAAGATCCTTCTCTTGCCCTACTTGTTGAGCCCGGATCTTTAACAAGATCCACTACGGGCTGCGAACGGACGTTTAAGACTCGATTCGCTTGATGCGTTCTTCGAGGTCATCAATTCGTGACGTGACCGCTTCGAGACGCGAGATCAGCATCTCGATCGCGTCTTTCTGCTCGTCACTTACCGCCGTTGATTTTGCGGCCTGCTTTTCCACACGAGCTTCAAGGTACTGGCGTTCTTCGGGTGGATAAAGCTTGTGCGCAAACGTCTGGCCGCGTCCCGGTGGCGTCAGGGCCTCCACCAAATCCTTTTCAATCAACGACTCAACAACTGACTTCGCGGCGTTAAGATCCGCCAGAGCGTACATCCGCGAAGCACGCGTTCTTAGCTCGCCCATCGTTTGTGGTCCACGCAACAGTAACTCGGTCATCACCGCCGCTTGTGGACTATCAAGATTCATCCATTCGTATGCGACGTGCCGAAACTTGTTGACTCGTCCACCTCCCTGAATCTCACGAGCAGCTCCGCAGGCGCGAAGTTCGTCGAGGGCGAGCAGCACGTCATTTTCATCCAATGACATCTGCGGAGAACGATTTGATTTTTGATTGCAGCCGCTAACGATCGCGGCGACTGTCATGGGGTAGTTATCTGGTGTCGTCTTCGCCTTTTCGACCAACACGCCGAGCACACGACGGGCATTGGCAGACAAAGGTACAACGGGCTGAGAATCATCGCCGGCACTATCAGACATAGCCATACAACACTTGGGAACCACGATCGGGATGGGAAATGTCTGGAAAGTATACCGCCGTCAATGCCGTCTCGTTAGCGGTTAGAAAGATCGGAACGAATTTGCTTAGCAACCAAAGTTCCCGTCACAGTCCCTGTGATGCCGGGCGTTGGATCTTCCCGGTCGCTGATTGAGTGCTGCAGTCGGCACGACGGAGCGTGCCGGGTACTTTAGTTGCTCTCGAAAGTACCCGTCACAGTCCCTGTGACGCCGGGCGTTGGATCTTCCCGGTCGCTGATTGATTGCTGAATCGGCACGACGGAGCGTGCCGGGTACTTTGGGTGCTCTTGAAAGTCCCCGTCACAGTCCCTGTGACGCCGGGACATGGAGGACCAACACTAACCGGTGTTTGAAACAATCCGCCACAGCGACTGGGCCGGAATGTCGAGTTGAAAATACCACGTGATCGCGGTGGCCGTGACCAACGTCGCGGTTGAGACCCCGACCCAGATCCTTTGAAAACTACGAAGACTCGTGGCCAACAAAAACAGCGAAGTGGCATAGACCATATAAACGCCGATCAGCAAAACCATGAACGCTTGGACGTGCGGCGATGCAGATACGAAATGCTCGATATCAAATCCGATTTGAGCACCCCAGGTGACGCCATCGAGCGAAATAGCCCACCCACCAACGAGGCAAACGATCGCTGTAAATTCGCGAACACGATCGACGATCGATAGTGCGTCGGACGTATCACTGGGCGGCTCGTAGGGTGAATCGATCATGGCTGCTTCGAGACAACACTCGCCTCAACGGGCCCTCGTAGCGACATCAGGTCATGGACTTTGCCCTGGGAATTTTTGACACGAAACTCCGTATCATCGTCTCGCAAACGGACCATCGCTTCCTGACGCTCCCCGGAATCCGACAGATCTAAGACCGGTCCAGTCCCCAGATTCAGAGCTTTTGTACCTTGCGGGAAAAACGAACCATACGGTTGCTCATACCTTCGCTCGATGCGCAATCGATAAAGCTCCTCGGCCAGGATCGATGCTTCACGATGGGCTTCGGACAACTGCTTCTGGTACGCTTTGCGGTCGACCCACCATGCGCAAACGATGGCAACCAAAACGACAATCATTAGAAGTGACGAAAGGCGAATCTTCATCTTCGAACGACACCACGCACGGGTTCAGCGTACTACCACCATCCATCGTAGCAACGATTGGCTCGAAGATGCGAATTTCCTACCCGAAATAGCGATTCAAAAACTCTTTCCGGTCGCCTTCTTCGGCTGCGAACTGCACCATCGCGTAGAGTCGCTGCTGGTCACGGCGTTTCTTTTCGGCAAGGATGTCTTCATCTTGCAGACGTGGTGGAATGTCTGCAACGACGTCATAGCAGGCCGGCGGATGGGGACCGGCAACGACCCCATGTCGATCGAGCATCGAGAGTGCGGTCGCCAATCGATGGTCATGCTTGCTGCGTCGCTGCAGCTGTTCGTTAATCCAATCGAATCCGAATGCGTGACATTGCTCGGAATGTTCAACAAGCAATTGATATAGCCGCGTGTAGAACGCAGCGTCCGGGTTCGACCACTCGATGAACTGCATCTGCGTCATCAAGTCTTCTTGGGCGTACATCCAAACGCAGCGACTCGGTTCACCGTCTCGCCCCGCGCGTCCAATTTCCTGATAGTACGATTCGATGGATCCGGGCGTTTCGGCATGAACGACGATTCGAATGTCTTGTTTGTCGATCCCCATTCCGAAGGCATTTGTCGCCAGGACCACATCACTTTCGCCTGACATAAAGTCATCCTGAACCCGTGAACGGCGATGCCTAGGCAGGTCTCCGTGGTAACACACATGGTCGATTCCTTTCTTGGTCAAGTCGTCGCTAAAGCGTTGCAAAGTCTTGATCAGTGAAAAGTACACGATCACGCTGCCGCCGCGATAATCAGGGTCGGCAAGGATTTCTGGCAACAGAGACAGCTTTTCTGATTCGTCGTAAACCGGAGCAACATCCAAATGCAAATTGGGTCGGTCGATGCCTTCATGAAACAGCCGGATGTCGTCTTCGGATATTCCTATTTGCCGATAGATATCTTGTCGACATTCCTGAGTCGCTGTTGCGGTTAATGCGATCGTCGTCGGATTCCCAACGAGTTCTCGAATTTCTGCGACCCGGGTATAGTCCGGCCGAAAATCGTGCCCCCACTGACTAACGCAGTGGGCTTCATCAATTGCCAGCAGATTGACCTTTCGATTGGCAATCGCGTCACGAAATTCATCCTTTCGAAATCGCTCTGGCGTGACATAAAGAATTTGATAGTCGCCCTCAGAAAGCTTTTCGTATCGCTGTGTACGCGATTGACGATCGAGCGACGAGTTGATGAATGTCGCATCGATCCCTCGTTGGATTAGCGACTGAGCTTGATCCTGCATCAACGCGATCAACGGTGACAAGACAAGAGTCAATGACCGCGGATCACGCTCGGCGTTATAGAGCGCGGGGATCTGATAGCAGACCGACTTGCCCATTCCTGTAGGCATCACAACCATCGCATGCTGTCCGTCGATCACATGATCGATAATCGCCTGCTGGCTGGGGCGAAACGATGTGTAGCCGAAGTACTTCTCAAGTAGTTGTTTTGGATTGTCATTGCTCATCGCGGTATTGTGACTTCATCACGCCAACGTGAAAGGGCAGATCGCATCCTTGCTGATCACACGCTCCTGATCGCCGCCCCGCCGTCAGGCCAGTCCTCAACCGCCAACACGCGATCAAATCATGGCAACTCGGGCGATGCCGGTGCGAGGATTTTTGCATCCTGGCTGATCTTCGTTCATATTGTGCGGTCCTACACGAAGCCACTTGCAACAGGACCATCGATCGTGAGCGAAGAATCCAACATCGACTTTCAAGAACTCGATAGTGGCGCCGGCGATATCGAGCTGACTCCGCCCGAACTGTTTGCCGCAAATCTAATTGAGTGGGCTTTGGAACGACACGTCAGCGATTTGTTTATCTCCGACGTCGACGGTGCCGTCGTTGTCAGCGTGCGAAGACTTGGAAAAGTCGAACATGTCCGCCGCTTCGCGACGACGTATGGGCATCGACTGCAAGGACACCTACGCGTGCTCGCCGGTGCGGATGCCGGTGAATCGGTGCGTCCTACCGAAGGCCGTGGCCGCATGACAACTCCGGATGGTTCGACTGCGCATCTTCGACTGAGCAGCGTTCCCACACTGTTCGGTCAGGATGTCGCGATACGCCTTTTCGACCCGGCTCGCGGTCGACGTTCAATCTACGAACTGGGAATGGATAGCGACGATGTTGAATCGATCGAAAACCTGTTGCAACGAAAGAGTGGCCTGATCCTTGTGACAGGCCCGGTTGCCAGCGGCAAAAGCAGCACGCTCTATGCGATGCTGGACTACCTCAACGACGGCACCAAGAAAATCCATACGATCGAAGATCCCGTGGAACATCCGATTTCCGGAATCATGCAATCTCAGGTCAACACTCGACTGAAGATGGACTTTGCCGACCTGTTGACCGTCGTCTTGCGCCACAGCCCCGACGTGATCATGATCGGTGAGGTGCGTGATAGTCATACCGCACGTGCGGCAGTGCGTGCCGGGGCAAGCGGACAACTCGTCTTGGCAACGGTGCACTCCAAGAGCGCCGCCGAAGCCATCGAAATGATGTTGCAATACGAAAGTGATCACAAGTTTCTTGCCAGCTCACTTTGTGGCGTGATCAATCAACGATTGGTTCGCCGACTTTGCAACGACTGTCGACAACGGATCGAAATCGACGAGATCATCGAAATCCCGGATCGCGTCGGAAGCCGACTAGCCCCCAATGGTCAAGACACATCCGATGCGGACACACATTCCCCGTCACTTTATGGCCCCGGAAAATGCAATTCCTGTCACGAGGGTGGCTATGACAACCTGATTTCCTTGCCGGAGATCATGGTTGTTGATGACCAAATCGTCGACGCGATTAAGAATCGAGCGACCGCCTTGGAAGTCGAATCCATTTCGGTCACCAATGGCATGCTAAAGCTTCCCGAGGTCGCGTACAGCTACGTCCTACGCGGAATGACATCGATCGACGAAGTCAACCAAGTTCTCAACGATCCCACATTGGCATCAATGGCGCGAAAATGGAGTCGATGACACGATGGTGCACCGTTGAATCAATAGGTGAGTGATCAGGTGAATGATCAGGTGCCGACGTATCGATCGACAAGCGACCTCGCTTTAGCCAAGTCGCTTGTTCCGTTGACAATCACCCTCCCATCTCTGAACAACGTCAACTGCGTTTGCTCATCGACTTGAAGGCGAACAAAGAATCGCGTCTCTTGTGTTTTCCCAATCTTGTTCCAGCGTGATGCGAACGTTGCCAGATCAACCGACCGTCCTTCGGCGGGTGAAATTTGAACCGCATCGCGACCGCATAACGCAAGTTCCGATTGCGTCTGCTGACCTCCGCAAAGAAACTCGAAGTTTCGTTTTGAACAAGCGACACAATCGGGTGACAAATCCGCTGTCAGCTTAATCCGCCGCGTGCGATTGTTCCAAAAGTCAATCGCGATCACGTCTTTGGACACCGCTTCTCGATTCCCCGAAAGCCACTTCAAAGCTTCGGTCACCTGCATGCTGGCGATCGCATGAGTTGCCGATCCCAGGACGCCCGCGGTGTCACACGTTTCGACAACTTCCGATGGTGGAGGTGTTGGCACTAGACAACGAAAGCAAGGCCGCGCGGCCCCATCGAACAGTCGCACCTGCCCGGTCGCCCCCACACACCCGCCATGAACCCAAGCGGTTTGCGTGGATAAAGCCCAATCGTTCAACAGAAAGCGAACTTGAAAATTATCGCTCGCATCGATGACCAAGTCGACACCACTGAGCAATGACCGGATGTTGTCGGATCGCACATCGACTGCCGCAGGTTCGATCTTGATTGTGTCGTTGATTTGCGACAACCGCTTCGCCGCCGCTTCGGCCTTGCTGGATCCTTGATCTGCATCGCGTGAATCAAACAACGATTGACGTTGAAGGTTACTCCACTCGACAACATCGCGATCAATGATTCGAATTCGACCGATGCCAGCACGACATAGCAATTCGGCGGCGACAGTTCCGAGCGCTCCGCATCCCAAGATCGCAACATCCGACTGGTTCAGCCGATCTTGTCCCTGATCACCGATCGGGCCAAAACGTCGCTGTCGTGAATAGCGGTCAGTTGTGTCGTCGTTTTTCATGTCGCTACTATCATGTCGCATCACTCGGAATCGACCTGCCTTAGACGACGCGTCCTGGTTCAAATCGCAACGGTGTTTTTAAGGACGGGCAACGTTCGTCCCACGGTTGTTTGTGTCATCCACCCACCGAAACTTCGATGATCAACGTCAATCACCTCGCCGCTCGATCTGACTTGCTGCGAAAAACGCGAACGTACTTTGACGGACAAGGATTCCTCGAGGTCCAACCGCCGTGCTTGTCACGTGATTGCGTGGTCGATGCCTACTTGGATCCTATTTCAATCCAGACGCAGCGACTAGGCGTCAGCGATACGAGATTGGGCGAACGTTACTACCTGCAAACGTCACCCGAATCTGCGATGAAGCGGATGCTTGCCGCCGGTGCCCCATCGATATACTCACTCGGACCGGTCTTTCGAGGGGGAGAACTTGGTCGCCATCACAATTTGGAATTCACCATGTTGGAATGGTACGAGGTGGGCGGAAGCTATGAATCCGCAATTCGCCTTACGAGCGACTACGTTTGCGAAATGCTCTCATACGACAGCGCCGACCGCATGACCTATCGCGAAGCTTTTATCGATGCTGCGAAGATCGATCCGTTGGAAGCATCCGACGAAGCAATCGTGCAACTGGCTCAATCATTGCTGCCAGATCTAGAACTCGGTGGGCAAAGCGACCGCGATGACTGCCTGGACCTAATCCTGTCTGAAAAAGTCGTCGCCTCACTTGGGCAAGAACGTCCCTTGATCCTAACGGACTACCCCGTCGCTCAAGCTGCACTCGCCAAACGATCACCAATCGATGATCGCTGTGCGGCTCGATTTGAGCTGTTCTGCCAAGGCATCGAACTTGCCAACGGCTACGACGAATTACTTGACGCCGAAGAACTCGAACGCCGCTATAGGACAAACAACCAAAAGCGGCTTAGCAGCGGTCGCAACGAACTGAATTGTCGCACAACCCTAATCGAAGCGATGCGCCAGGGAATGCCGGAATGCAGTGGTGTGGCGTTGGGGTTTGATCGATTGTTGCTGGCTAAAACCAAAGCATCCGACATTTCCGAAGTCATCCCGTTACCTTTTTGGGAAGCGTAATAACTGCGCTGTTCACCACAGTCCAGCCACGACGCATCGGCGACACCGAAAATGCGTTGATTGTCCACCGCCAAGTGATCCTAGCGGCTACAATAAACACGTCTCGAACGAAAAGGAGGAGGCCCAATGAGTGATGCGATCACGCGAGGTGGCACTGGTATACCAGCGACATCCACACAACGGGAGCAGTCCCAGGCTGCGACATCGCCGGCAAAGGTCCAGCGTCCGGGACGCCTTGGGATCAATGCCGCCTTCTTGCAAGAAATCAAGGAAGATAACCGGCACTTGAAAGAGCTATGGGATCGGCTGATTCCAATGTTCTCGCACCCAGAGACGGCGCTCAATCACTGGAACGAAATCATCGGCGTGATCGCGGAGCTGCGTGATCAGCTCGCCATCCACTTTTCACTCGAAGAAGCCTACGGGTACTTCGATGATGCGATCGACGTCGCTCCGCACTTGAGCATCGAAGCGGAGTCGCTGAAGGGGCAACACCCTTTGCTGTTTGCCCATGTTCGTGACCTTGCCGACCAGATCGCCGAAGTCGATGTCCAGCGAGAAAGCCAGATCGAAAAGATGATTCGAAAATTCGAGGGCTTTAAAACCGAATTCGAGTCACACGAGGAATCCGAGCTGAAACTGATCCTCGATTCCTTCGATGACGATCTCGGCGTTGGCGACTGATCTTTGCAGAACAACCCCACTTGCCTAGCTAACCAAGTGGGGTACGACCAGGCTACCTGGGCACGTCACATGGCGTCGCGATACCGGTCGGAGATGGGTACCGCAAGCCGGTGTCCAAGGGGCGGCGAACACGGCTCCGCCTTGATCCTTGAAAAAACATCAAAACCCCATGTTTTACGAGGTTTGCGCAACCACACACGCCTCGCGACCGAGCCCTAAAAATGCTAGAATCGGCGTTCTAAATGCAGCCCTCCGGGCGATGCCCGCCGAAGGGCAGCTTCCGGAGGTGCGACGAAGATTCTCCGCCTCCTTGATAGGGTTCTATGAGCGACGCCTCCTCCCCAGAACCGGCTGATTCCGAACCGATCGAATCGACTCCTTCGCCCGCGGCCCCGATGTCGACACCGGCTGCGAATGAGCAATACACCGACGAAGACCTCAAGCACTTGTCGGACTTGGATCACGTTCGAAAACGCCCCGGGATGTACATCGGCGATACGTCGGCTCGTGGGCTTCACCATTTGGTCTACGAAGTCGTTGACAATTCTATCGATGAAGCAATGGCTGGATTTGCCAGTAAAGTTTCAGTTGTCGTCCACACCGATGGCAGCGTCACCGTCGAAGACGATGGTCGCGGCATCCCCGTGACCCAGCACAAAGAACTATCCGTCGAAATGGGGCGTGAAGTCAGCACCCTGGAAGGCGTGATGACGGTTCTGAAGTTCGGCGGCAAGTTCGAAAAAGGTGCCTACCAAACCTCCGGTGGTCTGCACGGCGTCGGCGTCACCGTGGTGAACTTTCTTAGCCAGTGGGCCGAAACCGAAGTCAGCCGCGATGGCTTTACTTGGAGCCAAGAATACGAGCGTGGTGTCGCGACCGGCCCCGTCGTCAAAGGCCGCGAGACGAGCAAGACAGGCACCAAAACCACATTCAAAGCAGACTCGCAGATCTTTTCGGTGACGAAGTACAGCTTCGACACACTTAACAAGCGACTGCAAGAACTTGCCTTTCTCAATAGCGGCGTCCGCATCACATTCCTGGACGAACGCAACGGAGAAGGCGGTGACTTCCGCTACGACCGTGGTATCACGGAATTTGTCGAACACCTAAACCGCGCCAGCGATCCACTACACGCTGATGTGATCTCCATCGTCGGTGAAAAAGACGGCTGCCAGTTTGAAATCGCACTTCAATACAGCACCGAATACACCGAAAACGTTCAGTCGTATGTCAACAACATCCATACGATCGAAGGCGGAACGCACGTTAGCGGTTTCCGATCGGCGCTGACCAGGACGCTGAACAACTACGGCAAAAAAGAAAACCTGCTGAAGAACACCGCCCTTAACGGTGACGACATCCGTGAAGGCATCACTGCGGTGATCAGCGTTCGCGTCCCGCACCCGCAGTTCGAAGGCCAAACCAAAACCAAACTGGGAAACAACGAAGTCGAAGGCATCATCGCTGCTGGCGTCGGCGAGCAACTTGCCAAGTACCTCGAAGAAAACCCACGCACGGCGAAATCAATCGTTCGCAAGGGCTTGCTCGCCTCCGAAGCTCGCGAGGCGGCTCGCAAGGCGAAAGACTTGCTGCGCAAACGCAAAGATGCACTCGGCGGCGGCGGCCTGCCCGGCAAACTGCGTGACTGCATCAGCAAAGACATGAAACGCTGCGAACTGTACCTGGTGGAAGGTGACTCGGCGGGTGGATCCGCCGAAGGCGGTCGGATGCGCGACTACCAAGCGATCCTTCCGCTACGCGGTAAGATCATCAACGCCTACAAAAGTCGCGAAGACAAGGTACTGGCAAACGAAGAAGTCCGTTCGATGATCCAAGCCATCGGCACAGGGATCGGCAACGACCAAGACATCTCCAAACGCCGCTACAACAAAGTCGTCATCATGACTGACGCGGACGTTGACGGAAGCCACATTCGGACGTTGTTGCTTTGCTTCTTCTATCGGCAAATGTACCAACTCGTTGCCGATGGGCACGTCTATGTCGCCCAACCTCCACTGTTCCGCGTCACGCAAGGCAAGAACAAGTACTACGTCCAAACGGATGAGGAAATGAAAGGCCAGTTGCTTGACCGCGGTCTAAGCGACACCATGTTCGAAGCCGAAGACGGTCGCCAAGTCGAAGGCGAAGCGATGCGAAAACTTTGCTCCGCACTCGCTGCAATCGAAGATGCCATCCTGGCCTTGGAACGACGTGGCGTTTCGCTGCGAGTCCACGCCCAACGGCTTGACCCAGTTTCCAACAAGCTGCCCGCGTGGCTGCTGACTTACGGAAATGACGAGCACTGGTTCCAAAGCGTCGATGAGGTCCAAGAACATCTCACCGCCAACGAACTTGTCCTCGACGACGAAGCGAACCAAAACACCGAAGGCGACACCGAGAACGGTGAAGAAGCCCCCGTGGACACTCGCCAAATCGCTCACCTCGCCGAACTGCACGAAGTCCGTACGATCAACAGCGGTCTGAAAGACCTAGCAGTCCTAGGGTTTTCGATCGATGACCTGATCCCGGCTGACCGAACGGGGATGACCACACCGCGATTTGAACTCGTCCGTGGTGAAGACATCCGCCGTCCGCTCGAAGACCTTCGCGACTTGCTACCCGAAGTACGTGCGGCCGGTGAAAAGGGACTTCAAGTCACCCGCTTTAAAGGACTAGGCGAAATGAACGCGGAGGAGCTCCGCGAGACGACGCTTGATCCGACCAACCGTACGCTCGTCAAAGTGAACATGAAAGACGCCGGTGCGGCTGACGAAATGTTCCGGCTTTTGATGGGCGACAAGGTTGAACCTCGACGCGAATTCATCGAAAAGCACGCGTTAGATGTTCGCAACCTCGACGTTTAGTCATCAAGGAAGCCGGCAATGATTGCCAGCGTCCAAACCATCAAAGGCCTGGGATTCAGCAATGAACCCCAGGCCTTTTTTAGTTGCTGAGCACAAACTTCGATCATTCAAATCGATTCGCCATTACACTGAGCGGAAAGTATCCGGTTCAAATTACATGACTATCGTTCGGATCGGATGTCAGAACTGACCGGGCAGATGAAACGCAGAGAGAAGGAGAACGCAGAGTTTTCGGTTGGAAGCAGTCGGGCCGCCATCTGCAGATAGACTTTAAAACCATGCCGCACCTAACTAGTCATCAGTGACCAGCTCTGTGTCCTCCGTGACTCTGTGTTTTAAAATCTTCCTGCCCCCTGACTTCGGCACAAGGCATCCTGTTTGCATTAAGTGACGATCAGTTGGACCGGATACCAGAATTGACCGGGCAGATGAAACACAGAGCAACAGAGGACACAGAGTTTTTGGGTGGGAGCGTCGGGACGTCATGTGCAGCTACAGGTCAAAACCATCCCGTTTCCGATTGGCAATCGGAGACCCGCTCTGCGTCCTCGGCGTCTCTGTGTTTTAAAAAAGGGGCAGGAGTGAATGGCGTTTTATCGATAACTAGATCAAACGCATCAAAGTACCCGGCACGCTCCGCCGTGCCGACGTCCCCTAAATTCCCGGCGTCACAGGGACTGTGACGGGTACTATGAATTCAATTGGAACGTGCCTTTCTTGGTTGAAAGCGTTGTTGGTGCGATGGCTTACTGTCGACGAGCTTCATCCAGCATGCTGACCATTTCCGCATTCACCAATGCGGACGGCAATGCATAGCTGACCACACGACCGGCCCGTGCGATGTTCAGACCGATGATGTTGCCTTCGGTATCTAAGATAGGACCGCCACATTGATTGGGAGCCAATACAGTGTCGTGCTGGATAACCTGATCAAATCCGCTTAGCCGTGCGTTGCGCGGGCCATTCACTTTCGCGTCGTTCTTGGATTCCATCAGGATCGCCTGATCTCGCATCCGTGCGGTTAACTCGATCGTATCGTCGCCGCGTCGAATGCTAAGCTTGACCAGTTCGCCCGGATAGAAACGGCCCAAGGTGGTGATTGCCGATTTCGACCCCAGCATCTGCCGGCCGTTGATCTTCAAGATCGCATCACCATCCTGAAGACCGGCATCGAATGCGCCACTGCTTGGCACAACATTGTGGACGATCGGCGGTTCACTCGCCCCATCATAAAATGTGACGCCTAGTCGACCTTGGTGACCAACGTGGCGAGACCGAACACCCAGAGTGCCAAGTCCGATCGCATAGCCGTCGTTGTCAGCGGTAATAACGAAGCTTCCCGTTGGTGGTTCGACCGAAGCAAATGTTGCTGGCTGGATGCCCCAGGTATCGGGCTCACTTCCTTCTAATTTCAGCAACGCCAAATCGTTCGCTGGACGGACAGCAGAAACACGTGCAGGAACCTTCTTTCCTGACGGAACACGTACGGAAATTGGTGCCGCACTCAATTCGCTGTACTTAGTGATCGCATAGCCATCTTCGCTAACGATCGTTCCCAGGGAAACGATTCGGCCACCAGAAAAAACCTGGACAACAGAACTTTCAACCTGTTCGGACAATGGGCGTATCAACCGCATCATTGCGGCGCTATCACGAGACGCAATTTCCGGATGTCGCGAAACAAGACCGTCAAACCAGGAATCCTGCGCGAGCGCGATACTCGGCCCAGCGAACAGCACCAGCGCCATTGCGACCGGTCCCCAGATACGGCTGGTTAACAATTGTCGGAGGTTGTTTTCCATGATGAACAATTAACGAATCAACGAAACAAGTATTCGACTTTTACCGTGCTGCCAAACCGAGGTTTGCCACATCACCGCGAAACTGCTTTTCTAAACGCGGCTTAAGTGCTTTATGAACGGTTGGCAAAACGATGTTCCCTGCGTCTGGTGTTCTAACACTGACGAGACCAAACCTGGCTAATCACCACTGCGACCGATTTCGACCGTCACTCGAATGGTGGATGAACCTCGGCGGATGATTAAATGTACTCGTTCGCCCGGCATCGTGTCCGAGACGGCTTTTTTAAGTGATTCAAAATCAGTGATTGCTTTTTCGCCAAACTCGACGACGACATCGCCAACTTCAATCCCTGCTTTCTCGGCAGGAGACTTGGGACGGACATAGTTGATCGTAGCTTTGGAGTCAGACTTTTTGCCCGACACACCCAGCGTCGGTTTGAAATTGGGCAGGTAGCCCCAGCTTTCGCCTTTGGACATCCTTTCCCATGACTCATCGTAGCAATCGATCGGGACATGCAAGTTGTCAGAGACGTCGTTTCCGATTCGGCTGTGAACCGCAATTAGCTCTCCCGCCAAATTGAACAATGCGCCTCCGCTATCGCCCCCGATCAACGCACAATCGGTTCGAATCACGTCTTCGCTGACATCCAACAATCGGCCAACGCGAACGACGGCACCGCGGGATGCGTCGTATCCACCGGGATGCCCCATCGCGACACACCACATGCCGGGAACCAAATTACTACTTTTGCCGAGGCTTGCGTGGGGCCAAGGCTGACCACCTGATTGATCGGGATCGATTCGGATCAGCCCGGCATCGACTTCACGATTCATCCCTAAAGTTGTCGCGGTGACACGGCGACCGTTGTTCAATGTGACAACCGCTGAAAATCCGGGACGCATCGCAACGTGAGCCGCTGTCACGATATATCCCGTGTCGGTAATCAATACGCCACACCCCTGCGCAGGCCCAATTCGGACGCTGACGGTGCATTTCGCCGCCCGTTCGGCGACGAGGCGTTGTTGTTTTTCCATCAAACGCAAGATGTCCAACGAATCCGGCGTGCCGCCAATGCGGAACAACTTGTCCAGTTCGGGCGGGACTGGAACCTGAGTCCCTTCGGATGAAACCTTTCTTGCAACATAGGCTTCCGACGGCCTTTGCCTTGGAACCGTGCCGCCGCGAACATTATCGTTTCGTCCGATAGGCGGCTCGCCAAATCCCGGGCGAATGGGGCCGGGTGATTGTGCGTGGACAATCTGATGCGACAAATTGAATTCGGCATTGAATTCAGAGGCAAGCTCGGCAAAGCCAATCATTAGAGCGAAGCAACAAACGGGATTGCATGCCCACGTTCGCAGCCTCGATCGACCGTTCAGCCATCGATTCCGAAACCCAGCTTGTTCAATATTCGGTCGCTGAAAACTCAATTGGTCCCTCGTCAATCTTTCGTTGCGCGACCCACTAATTTGATCGCATTCGGGATTGTCGCTAGTGAAAATTCACATGTGTGATCGGAAAATTACCAAACCTAAATTGTCTGGTATTTCGACGTTCGACACGCCCGTTATGGTGCAGTGTTTGGTGTGTGGCGATGCCCAACGTTCAATTCCGGGCGATGTGGAATATCGGTTGAACAGTTATCCTTGGCCCCTATGATTGGCCCCCCAACAGCACGGATGGGCGGTTAGCGCGTTCACGTGTGACTTATTGTAGCCAACATGTGTTTAAAGGCGAAAATCAGCTGGAAAAAGCACGCATGAATGAACAACAAGATGTCCTGGTGGTCGGAACGGGGTATCTGGGCAAACGGGTGGCCCAGATCGCTCATCAATTAGGTTATCGCGTATTCACCACAACTCGACGTCCAGAACGATTGGACGAGCTAAAACGGGCCGGATTCCATCCGATTTTGCTTGATTGGAATGATTCGCGGACATTTAGTGAATCAACCTCCCATCGGCGTGAAGGTTTCGCGTCAATCGAGCAAGCGTTCAGCCCCCACCTGCGGGTACTCGTCGCGGTCAGCTACGACAGTCGCGGCCGACTGGGACGATACGAGTCTCAGGTGCTTGGCTTTCGCAGACTGTTGCATTGGCTACCTCCGGACTCACGCGTCGCTTATGTCAGCACCACTGGGGTCTATCACCAGACAGGCGGTGTCTGGGTCGACGAACGCTCCCCCACCCACCCGTCACGTGAAGCCGCCGCGGTTCATCTCCAGGCGGAACAGCAGCTTCATCGAACGCGTCCATCGGGAAAGTACCTAATTTTGCGGCTCGCAGGCATCTACGGACCGGAGCGTATTCCCCGAATCGCTGACGTGGCTGCGGGAACACCAGTGCAGACCAACCCGTCAACCTATTTGAACCTGATCCACGTTGATGATGCGGCTCAAGCCTGTGTCAATTCTTGGGACTACATGGATGCAGAACAGAACGAAGGGGCATCGATCCAACGTCGTCTTTTCCTGGTGGCCGACAACATGCCCGTGCAGCGAGGCGACTTCTACAACGAGATCGCTCGGCAAACGCATTCACCAAAGCCAAACTTTGTTCCGCCATCAGCGAATGCGAGTCCTCGACGTCGCGGCGAAACTGATAAACGAATCTGTAGTCGCAAAATGCGCCGGCTGATCCTGCCATCGCTGCGGTATCCAGACTTCCGCCAAGGCCTAGTATCTGCGTTGCAATAGTCGCTAAACTGGCCCTCGAAAATACTTTACCCGCTTTCGAGTGACATCGATCGCGACAACCATTGGCCACCGGATAACGCTGGTCAAGATCGTATGCTTTGTGATGAGTTTCGAATCGTCTGGAAATCTGTTTGCCACCAGCCGATCGGACTCGACCACTAGACCGAACCAGCTAATCCCGAAATCTATTCACGGCGACTCGATATTGGACCGCGGCCGTTTTGACAGACACTGTCCCAGTCACTCGTGTTCCGCCCAGGCCAGACGCGAAAACCTGGACGCCGAACATCGCGGATCAAATTTATCCAAGCCGTAATCGCACCGACGCTGTTCACCAAAGTCACGCCTTCGGTGAACCACTGAGACTATCCATACAAATCTGATGCTTGAACGAAATCCGATCTATCCCGGTATCATCGAACTGAACTTCCAAGCCCGTGAAGTCCTCGGATGCAATGTGTACTTGCTGTACGACGCAGACGAATGGGCGTTGGTCGACATCGGATACGAAGAAACCGTTGATGACTACGTCGACATTATTCGTGAACTCGATTTTCCTCTGTCGCAGTGCAAGACGCTTATCGCCACCCACGCTGATGTTGACCACATTCAGGGACTGGCGAAAATCAAAACCATTCTGAAAACAAGCGTCACTGCACACCCTAACGCCGTTCGCCCCTTGGCCGAAGGTGATCCACTTTGGACCCTTGCCGAGATCGAAGCTCAGAATCTGAAACTGGACATGCCGAAAGTCGACGTCGAACATCAGGTCAACGACGGTGACATCATCAAGATCGGCAACCTGGAAGTTGAGGTTTGGCACACGCCGGGGCATACCAATAGTCAGCTCGCATTTCGAGTCGGCGATGTCTTGCTAAGCGGCGACAACATCTATCGCGATGGTTGCATCGGGGCGATCGATGCACATCACGGCAGCGACATCAAAGCGTTTCTCAAGTCGCTTGAACGGATCCGCGATAGCGATGTCAAATGGCTGGCACCAAGCCACGGTCCGATCTTTCCGAACGACGTTGACTTTATGAATCGAACGATCGAACGCGTTCGAGGCTACCTGCACATGGCTGACTTCGGAACGCTCGCCGAATCATGGCCTCTGATGGACCAATGGGATGACGAAGTCGCCGAAGGCATCCTTCCTGAAGGACTGCAGAAGTAACGTTGCAGTAAAGCAAGGACGCTTGGCGAGAAGAAACGCCAAGCGATCCGGCTGTGTTTGCAACTTTAGCAAACGGTTTCGCCCCTCCAGCGGAACACCACGGTTCTTTCGTCAGGTTGTTGCTGATCACGCTCCACAACCCCGGCAGCCGAATCGATCACCGCACAACGACCGATGTCTTCTTCATAGCCGACCTTTATCAGGTTGCTGCCACCGAGTGAAAGACGAAGAGCGTCTCCAACGGTTCCTTCGTTTTGACTCGCTTGCCGCCAAGTCGACAAAGCGAGACGTGCCGAATCATCCAGCTGGCAACTCGGATTGTGGTGCATCAACCGGTCGACGATCGCCCCGGCCAATAAGACATCTTCGGCACTGATCTTGCCGTCGGTGCCGGCGCATACGATCAACAGCTCATCGTGCTCGGTAACGCTATCAACCGTAGCTGCCAGATTCAGAAACGATGCGATCAACAATCGCTCCGCGTCAGCGACCGCGGCGATAGCCTTTGTCCCGTTCGTTGTTGTCAGTAGCACATGATGACCGGCAACTCGCTCCGGCGGGTACTCCGCTGGTGAGTTTCCTAGATCAAACCCATCAATCGGCACACAGGAACGTTCGCCACACAACAGCGGACGATCGTTCGTATTTGCTTGGTCGGCTAGCTGCCTGGCGATCTCGATTTCGCCGCAGGTTCGGATCGTTTTCGCACCGTTTTTACCTGCGGTGGTCATCACGCTTGTCGCGCGAAGCACATCAATGACGATTGCACATTCGATTGACGTTGTCGAAGCTTCAATTAAACGGGGCAGCAATGCCACCGACATTTTCTTGACCATCAAACCATCCGCATCGTTTTCCAGCGTCCAAACAAAAACCGCATCACCATTGTTGCAGCGAGTGTCCAAATCCAGCCAGTGATCACCCACCACCACAAGTACAACGAATCGCTGTGATCGTCCACGACGACACCGATCGAGATCGCAATCGCGCTGACAACCGCACCAGCCAACAACACAAACCAAGTGTCACCAGCACCTTTCAGCGCGGCAGCCAAAATTAACTGAACCGCATCAAAGACGACATAGGCGGATACAAAACCTAGCAAAGTTCCGGCAATGGTGATCGCAGCTTCCGATTGCCCATCGGCTTGCCCCAAGCGATACAACGACAGCAACCAGTCACCCGCAGCAAGGTAGGCGACAACCCAAGTCATCGAATACGCGAACGCAATCAATAGCGCCGCCATCGTCGTCCTTACAGCAAAGTCCGCTCCATTTTGCAGCAAGTGTCGACCGGCCAACACCGATGTTGCGATCGCGACACCGACCAGCGGAATGAACGCGACCATGTTGAAATTGATCGCCATCGTTGTTGCTCGCAGCGGGATATCACCCAACTGTCCTATCTTCAGCACAATGATCGTGAATGATGCGGCTTCGGTTAGATACATCAGCCCACTAGGCAAGCTGAAATAGACAAAGTTCCAAAGCACTTTGAAATCCAAACAGAGCCCTTCACGCATTCCATAGCGTTCGCGGTATTCGGGTTTCAGCAGAATGACAGCGTAGCAAACGACCTTGAACCAAAACGCCAAAACACTGCCGATCGCCGCACCAGTGATTCCAAGCTCGGGAAATCCCAAGTATCCAAATATCAACAGCACGTCCAAAACGACGTTCAATAGGCCGCTCGCGACCGAAACCCACATGATGACCGAAGTCCTTTCGGTACCGCTGAAAAATCCGCTAAGTGCTGACTCAATAACTAGGCCCAAACCTCCCAACATCAGCCAACGCAAGTAAGTCGCTTCAGACGGAATCAGTGTTGGGTCTTGCTTCGCAAATTCGAAAAGCCCTTCGGCGTACATCCCGGCGAAAATAAACCAAGGTGATGTCACCAGAGCGATCCAGATCGATTGCCAAAGCAACCTGCCGATTTTGCGTTCTTCGTTGTTGCCGATCAATTGACCGATCACCGCTCCCGTCATTGAAGCGGCACCGACTGGCACACACACCAAAACCCAAAACAGATTCCCACCGGCCATCGACGCGCTCATCGATACGCCGTCATAGAACATCAACAGAGTTCGATCGGCAAACAGCACAATTGAAAACATGCCGGTGCTGATCATCAACGGAAGCGCGACCCGAAACACCTCTTGAGCCGCTCCGAACAAAGTGGTCGGCGCGGGAAGTTGCTCGCGATCGATATGTCGATTTGGAAGACTCGCCGCTACGTCCTGCTCGTCCTCCAGAGGAACCGCAGGCTCATAAGAATTGATCACGGAAAGCGGCCTGGATGTAACTTGGCAATCGCCACGGCAAACAACATCCCGGCAAACAGACCGCCGATGTGTGCACCGTTGGCGATATGATCAATGAAGAAGATGCTGATAACGATATAGCCCAGCAGGAACGCCACGTTGGCTGGCGAGATATCAATCGGATAGGTCCTAGACATCAAAGGCCGAATCCAGAGGTATCCGAATAGACCTATCACGCCACCGGATGCCCCGATGGACGAATGCGATCCGGCCAAGCCATGCAAAATTGGCGGCAAAGCCGATTCCGGCGGCAAAGCCACCTGAAATATCGTCCCCGTGATGGCGCTTGCGAAAAACAGCACAAGCAGGAATCCAGACCCTTCGATCCTTTCCAGTGCCGACCCAAGAAAGAACAGGGCCATCATGTTGAATGCCAAGTGCAGTGTATTGCCGTGCAAAAAGATGGGTGTTACCAGTCTCCAAACTTCGCCCTTTTTGATCGACGCGTAAGGATCACCGTCGATCAAAAAATCCTCGACATTGACGAAGGACAATACATTACGAATCTTTTCCTCATTGGAAGGTTCGCCAGGAACCATCGATCTTCTCGGCCGATCAAATCCCGTCGAGAAACTTGCCAGTACCGACAGGGCAATGATTGCAAAAACGACCGGTGTGGACTGCTGCTTTAAACCGACACGTCCCACTCCGGCAGTTGGCTGGCCATGTTTGACCTTTTTGACCATCTGCTGCTTGCGTTTGTCGTCCGACGCTTTTTGCTTGCGCAGCTTCTCAGCCTCACTGGCGACCCGATATTTCTCAGCCCCCGGTTCCGCTTGGAACGCCGCAAGCTCCTGACGAGCCTTTTCGACCTGTTCTTCGTCGCGGATCCAGAGATGACACCGTGTGGCAGAGCCGTTGTCAGAGGGGCTATCGGACTCGGAATCGGAAGGATTTTCGATGTCCAGATTGCAGTCAATTGACAGGGTGTACAAATAATCCTTGAAACGACGTGCCTGTGCTGGATCGGTTAGGGTGCCGATACGACGCATTTAAACTCGATGGTTAAGGGAGGAATAAGCAGCCAACGGAGGGGCGGCCGGCGGAAATCACGCTGAGTTTCTTGATCAAAGTCGCCGTTACCGGAATCAATTGCGGGCAAACAGTCGGAGTTTGTTGGTAATCGCCGCGAAGGAGGCCGACGATAAGACTTGCCGCAGCAAGGGCTGTGCTGAATACTATGACGGTTAGTTGGAAAGGTCGCTACGCGATCGCTAGGAAAGAAGCGGAATACCGCTTCGCCAACTACACTAACAACGAAATATTCGATTCGTCCACATAACCAAGGTGACGCCCCGATGGCAGTCAAATTGAGCGAACGCGCCGCTCAGGAAGTTGAGCGATTCCGTAAGGAACACGATTTTGGTGACGACATGGTCCTGCGCATCGAAGTCGCAGGTGGTGGATGCAGCGGATTCGAATACCGATTGAACTTTGACGACAAGTTTGACGGCACCGCTGATTCCAAATACGAAAGCCACGGCGTTGCCGTTGTTGTCGACAAAAAAAGCGCACTGTACCTCGATGGCACCACCGTCGATTGGTACGAAAGCTTGGAAAAGCAAGGCTTTACGTTCGACAACCCGAACGCTGTGAAAACTTGCGGCTGCGGAAGCTCCTTCCAAGCATAGGCTTTCCACCTGGTGGGCACCGTCGTTTGGTCGATTCGCAAAAATTGACCAAACCACCAAATGTGGCTCACCCGCCGAACGCAATCTGAACTCGAATTATCTGGTGGCAGGCATCAACACCGCCGTTAGACCGACTTCAGCAGCGATCAAATACAACGAGGCTCTTCCAAAGTTCGGAAGAGCCTTTTCTTTTTGAAGCCTCGCCCACTTGGCGTTTTCAGGTGTTTCGCAAAGCACTAATCGGTCTGATTCGCTTCTACCAACGCTACATCAGCCCTCTATCCCCCCCGCGTTGTCGTTTTACGCCAAGTTGCAGCCAATATGCGTTGGAGGCAATTCGGAATTGTGGTCCGATCAAGGGGACATGGTTTGCGGTGATCCGAATATTAAAGTGCCACCCCTTTCACCCTGGCGGACATGACCCTGCACCGGGTTGCGAGCGGCGTGACCAAACGCCGCCCAAATAGTCGACCTTCAGGATCGGCTTGAGTTCCGCGCCCCCGGGCCAAAGATGCGATTGGGTTTCTTAAGCGGCGGCCAGCCGCCAGCGGCTTTCAATCGGAAGCGGATGATCGTGTGCGGTCTCCAGTGATTGCCACCGCGTCTTATTATCCCGGTCGCCCCCATATTCAGATTGCTGCCGAAATCCATTTGTGACTTTAGCTATTTGTGATCGGCGAAAGTCGATTGGAATCTGACGCAAGCCTTCCAAGATATGCCGACTAAGATTGATCGGTTGGCGACGTTTGATTCGGACCGTTTCCCCTCGAATCGGAACAAATCAGCCGTCCGAAGCGTCCAATCAATGCTTGTCAAAAGATAACGGTTGTGCGGGATTTCCTCAGCCCGACCCTTGCTGCCTGCCGAATGCCCCAAGAGACGCCAGGTTGCAGTTGAAAAAACGCGTTTGGCGATTTTCCTGAATTTCCCCGAGCACCGACTCGTACGTGTGAATAGCTCGTACCGTTATTCGTTTAAGTATGAACCGCATCGGTTTTGGCGTAAACGAGGACGGCATCTCACTAGTACAGACGCAAAGTCGATCCACAGCTTTTCGCTGACGAAACTCACCGAATCTGGTTTTAAATGATGTCTAACGGTCGCAACCAAACTTTCCGACGCAACCAACTTTCTCGTCTGCTTGGCGAACTGATCAGCCCCACGAAAGCTGACCGACGACCACGGCCAAACCAACGACCGGTACTCGAAGGACTCGAAAACCGCCAGTTGCTCGCCGGTGATGTTCCCGATGTCGCTGATGCGATCTTTGGCCCGATCGACACCCGATCTTCTGCGGGCGAATCTTCGGTGATCGTCAGCTCGGCACTGACGACAACGACCGAAGCAGAGGGCGAAGCGGCTCCTGACTTGGTCCAGTTCGCAAAAGCGCTCGACGCAGCCGGGGTAACGTTTTTCGGAGCCGGTTGGTGCCCAGCCTGCTCTGAACAGAAAGCTTTGTTTGAAGACGGTTACAAGTACCTGCCGTTTGTCGAAGTGACCAATTCCGATCGGACGATCAACCAAGTCGGTATCGACAATAACATCACGGCGTATCCGACTTGGGTCTTTCCTGATACCAGTCGTGAAACCGGTGTGCTAACGCTGCAGCAGATCAGCGATCGCAGCGGAGTTGCCATTCCGACTAGCGAAGACCCAACCTTTGAAGAAATCGGTGACCAAACCGTTTTGATCGGATCGCCATTTCACATTCCTGTCGATGCGTACGACCCCAACGGTGGTCCGCTGACGGTGACCGTGTCAGTCGCAGATTCGAACTTGCTGGACGCGACCGTGCTTAGCGGCAACCGTTCGATCCGCATCGATATGGAAACCTATGGCGACATGGTTTTCCAGCTTTTCGAACAACGGGCCCCCGAAGCCACCGGCCGAATCATCGAATTGGCCGAAGCGGATTTCTATGACGACATCATCTTTCACCGTGTGGTCAATAACTTTGTGATCCAAGGTGGTGACCCGACCGCGACCGGTTCCGGCGGATCGACGCTCGGTGACTTTGACGACGATTTCCATCCCGAGCTGCAGCACAACCGTTCGGGCGTTTTGTCGTTCGCTAAATCATCGGATGACACGAACGATTCACAGTTTTTTGTGACCGAAGTTCCAACCCGCTTTCTGGACTTCAACCACAGTGTGTTCGGTCAATTGATCGAAGGTGAGGAAGTTCGTGAAGCGATCAGCAACCATGCGGTCAACGCTTCTGATCGCCCAACGACAGACATCGCGATCAACACGATCGATGTGTTCACCGACACAGAAAACTCGTTGATCATGCTGAAGCCGGTTGGCAACAGTGTCGGATCGACCAACGTAACGGTGACCGTTACCGACGGCGACGGAAACTCACATAGCGAGACATTCCAAGTTGACGTCAACACGGACACGGCCAATAGCCAGCCGTTCTTAAGCAACTCCGTAACGACAGAAACAGAATACCCCTCCGGTCAAGCAGCGACGTTGCAATTGGCAAGCATCGACGTCGAAGGTGACGCCGTCGCTTATTCAGCCCAAGTGGTGTCGACCGGTACCGGTGCGACAGCAACCGTGACTCAGAATGGCTTGCTCACCGTGACTCCCGCGCAAGGCTTTACCGGTGTGGTCGAAGTGAATGCTCGCGTCCAGCCTGGAGCAGGAGTCACCGGCAACAGTTCGGGCGACAATGACAACCAGATCTACAGTTTCAACTTTGTCGCCAGCACCGGCCCTTCGGCGCCAACATCCGTTGACCTTCAAGCTGCCAGCGATACCGGAAGCAGTGACTCGGACAACATCACCAATGCCGGCACGCTGTCCTTTACCGTCGATGGTGTGACGAGCGGTGCCGTCGTTGAATTGATCAACACGCAAACGAACTCGGTTCTCGGCTCGGCGACCGCCAGCGGGTCAAGTGTGACGATCACGACGAACAATTTTGCCGCCTTGGGAAATGGCGTCTATACCGTTGCGGCTCGCCAAACCGTTGGCAGTGACACCAGCAGCTTATCGTCGACGATTCAGATCACCTACGACGTCACTGGTCCCGCATCGGTCACCGGAACAGCGAATACACGCGGAAATGTCGGGCGAGAATACCTGACCGACTTGATTAGCGCCGAAGAAGGTTCGATCGTCTATGAATTAACTCAGTCGCCTACGACGGCTTCGATCGACAGTGGATCAGGCGTGATCACCTGGACGCCAACCAGTGGTGATATCGGAAGCAATGCGTTCACGATCAGAACGACGGACTTAGCTGGCAACACGACGACGGAAAGCTTCAACGTCACGGTCGCAGACGAACCGCTAGCCGAAGTCAAACTTGTTGCACGCGACACCGACGGCAACATCATCACATCGTTGGAAGTCGGTGAGGAATTCATTCTCGAATTGGTCGGCGTTGACGCGCGAAATAGCTTCGATCGTTCAGGTGTATTTGGCGCCTACGCAGACATCCTTTTTGACTCTTCGATCGTGCGTCCCAAAAGCGGAACGTCGGTCGAATATGTTGGAAACTTCCAACTCGGAAAAACGGGAACGTTCCTCACCGGATTGATTGACGAATTGGGTGCGTCCTCATCGGCCACCATCGCGTCGAACGAAGCAGAGTCGTTGATTGCTCGTGTCCAAATGGAAGCCGTCGGCAGCGGGTCGGTCAACATCCGCAGCGAAGAAGCTGATGGCACCGAAAAAGTCTTGCTCTACGGCATCGATAACAATATCCCAACCGCTGACGTCTTTTACGGAACGCTTGGCCTAACCGTTGGCCTGACATTTACGCTCAATGATGACACACTGACCGTTGCCGAGGATTCCGGAGCAACGACCATCAACGTGTTGTCCAATGACACCGCCGGAAGCGGCGATTCACTATCGGTGATCTCGGTCACTCAGCCTAGCGAAGGCGGCACCGTTACAAACAGTAACGGTGTGATCCAGTTCACTCCCGATGCGGACTTCAACGGGACAACCGAATTTACCTACCGGGCCGGTATTGGCTCGGGCGCTCAAGACACAGCGACGGTCACCGTCACCGTTACTGCGGTCAACGACCCACCGACTGGTGTCGCGGATTCGTTCAACGTCGATTCCAATTCGACAAACAACTCGTTGGACGTTCTTGCCAACGACTCCATCGATCCGGACGAAAATGAAACGCTGACAATTACCGCTGTCAACTCGGGCACCAGTGGCGCAAGCGTTTCGGTCGCATCTGGTGGCGGTTCGGTGAACTACACCCCGCCAACGAACTTCACCGGCACGGACACGTTCACCTACACCGTTAGCGACGGCACCACAACCACCGATGTGACTGTTACTGTTTTGGTGGCTTCATCGGACAACCCGCCAACGGCTGTCGATGACAGCTTCAGCATCAATGAAGATGCTGCCGAAGCGACCTACGATATTCTCGCCAACGATCAGCAAGATACTGACAGCCAGACCTTTGTGATCGATGCCGTAGGCACACCCAGCGAAGGCGGAACCGCTCGCATCAGTACCGACGGCACTACGTTCTTCTACGAACCTGCGGATAACTTCTTCGGCACCGAAACGGTGACTTACACGATTCGTGATACCGGAGGCGGCTTGGCCAACGCGACCGTTACCTTCACGGTTGCGGCGGTCAATGATCCACCACCTGTCTTGAACGACACGGTGCAAGTGAATCAAACCAGCAGTGCGGAAGTCGTGTTGCGTCTTAGCGATCTCCCGGACAACCCAGACGGCGACTCCGAAACGCTAACTTTCACGAACCTGGGGACGCCAACCAATGGCGGTACCGTCGCGATCAATTCGGCTGGTGAGATTACCTATCAAGCTCCCAGTGCAACGTTCTCCGGAACAGACGTCTTTACCTATTCAGTCAACGATGGGACGACAACGCGTAGCGGCACTTTGACTGTTCAGGTCGAAAACTTTGTTGAACGTTCGATTCGCGTACGCTTCAACGGCGGACAAGCACGATCGCTGTTCGGTAATGTTCGCTTGGTAGGAACCGATGCCTTAGGCAACTCAGTTGACGAGCCAGCGATCTTCGACAACGACAACTTCCTGTTGTTCGACGGAGTTTTACCGGGTAGCTATGCGATCGAAATCCCCGCAGTACCGTTCTACCAAGGTGGCGACCAGGCTCAGCGAATCGAGATCTCCAGCCAACCCGATGATGGCGATGCGGTTGTCGATGCTCAGATGGGTCGACTGAAAGCACGTTACTTGTCGGTCCGTGACTGGCTTCGATCCGCTCCCGAACAATCCGCGTTTATCGCCGTCGAACCCGGTCAAGCGGCCGTGACGACAGAGCTTTCGCCGGGAGCTTCGCAATCACTTAGCGAAGCGGAGGCTTCATTGAACTCTGCCGCGACACAGTTGACGATCACCGGTAAAGACACTTCGGACAACGACGTCACCGCAACCGTGCTCACCTCACGCCGTGATTTGGTACAGCCTCGAGGACAGGTTGGCAACTTGCGACTATACCGCGTCAACGTCGATGATGCCGTTCTCAATTACTCCGCCGCCTCTTCGGCAAGTGCGGCCTCGATCGCAGCGAACTCCAGCGCTGAAGGCGAAGCAGTCGCCATCCTTTCAGCCGCAGACGCGGTCAGCGATGAAGTCGTCTCCTCGGCTCCGGCAAAGGAGTCTCAATCCACTGAGTTGGAAAATCAAGATGGCGGACTGACCGCAGCAGGTCAGCCTGAAGCTGAAGGAATCGCATCGGCAACGTCGGTCAGCCAAGTGGCTGCTCCTTTGCTGGCAGCCAACCTGTTAACCGACAATTCGGCTGAGAACGAAAATCTTGAATCCGACAATCAACTGATTGGTGATCAGATTTCTGGACAACCGGCAAACGAGTCTTCGGAGTCGGCACCGGAACAATCAACGACCTCGAATCAAGCTGCTGAAACACTGCAATCGGCAAGCGATGAACCGACATCGAGTTCATCAACGGCAAGTCGATTGGCGAGTATTGCGAGCCGAATGATGCGACGACGACGTTAAGAAACGCGTTCTCTGCGAAATAATCGCAAGAATTTCTTTCACGTGCGCGGGCTTGATTCAGTCCGCGGACGAAGACTCAAAAACAGCAAAAAACCCGCTAAACAGGCGGTTTTTGGTGCTCTGAAGGCGAAAAACTGACCAATTCCGGGGTTTTTGGCCCGTTTTTGGGCTTGAATCAACCAGCTGACGAAGGGCTGAGGGTACAGTTCGCCTAGGCCACAGTCGCTGAAACCCCGTAATTCGCGGGTTTTTTCGCCGATGCCGGGTTGCGTCAAAACTCGGCGACGAATAACACTTGGCCCCGTCAGAAACGCACGGGATCATCATTCCCGCTCTAACCCTTCCTGCATAAGCAATCAGAAAAGGTTCTCGCAAATGGCTAAAGCTCCGCCGAAAGCACCCACCAAGACTCAGATCATCGCAAACATCGCTGAGTCGACCGAATTGTCAAAGAAAGATGTGGCTGCGGTCTTCGATGCATTGACTGACGAAATCGCACGCGAGATGGGCCGCAGCGGCTCGGGCCAGTTCACCATTCCCGGACTTTGCAAGATCCAACGTAAGGACGTTCCTGCAAAGCCGAAACGAAAGGGACGTAATCCAGCCGACGGTTCGGAAATTTGGTTGAAGCCAAAACCAGCCAGTAAGAAGGTCGTCATCCGACCTTTGAAAGGCTTGAAAGAAATGATCTAAGCAAGCTTTCAGGCTTGATGAAAATCATTGCGGCATGCCAGTCTCTGGCGTGCCGTTTTTTTATGCGCTAACGTCGAATCGAAAAGTAGCATTCGCGTTGGCACTAGCCGTGTTGTGCCCGTTGGCGAAGCTCGTTGAGCGCATTCTGTATCTCGGCCTCGTCATGCTCGGATCGCCCACCATAGCGATAGTCATTGAACGACTTTGTAATGACGCCCAGCGATGGGAAGCGGCCTTCCATTCGCTTTAGCAGTTCGTCCGGTGTCTCGTATTCTTGCCGCTCGACACCGGCACGCCGCAACAAAGCGATCGCGTCTGCGTAGAAGCGAATACTGATCGCGTAGCCAGGTTTCTTCCTGCGACCGGTAAACCAACGTGAGACATCGTCAAACCAACCAATGACGAACCCTTTTGGACGCAGTTTGGCAAGCATAAACAGTGACATGACGAAACAAGCACCAGCAAGCACGTACATCATCAACGATCCGCTGACACTGTATGATTCATTTGGTCGATCAAAATTGAAGCGATTCATGTTCTGCTTCATCTGACGCCAGAACGTATCGTAGGTCGATCTCATTTGCTCAAACTGAGCAGCTTCTTGGATGGAATCGTTTTGGCGATTCCGATTCATATCCACTACATAGTCTTCCCAAAAATTGTTGGCCAGGTTCATCAACCCCTGGGCACCCGAACGATCTTGATGCTGTTGAAAAAGACTCGCCGCCGGTGTCGCGTCTAATCGAAGCCAATACGATTCGGCCAGCTTGGATCCTGCGGGCAACATCGACTTTGGAAACTGGTCTGCCGCGACCAAGGCCTCGACCCATGCATGGGCATGCTGCTGCCTAGCAATGTAGTACCCACCGATTTTATTGAACTCGTCCGTTCGATACCCCACGACTACACGGCATGGAATTCCGACGCTACGCAACATCATTGCCAACGCAGACGAAAAATACTGACAGTGCCCTTTCCGATCGACCGCTAAGAATTGCTCGATCGGATCCATCGTCGGGATGGGTTCGGCTGACAGATCGAGTGTGTATTGAAATCGAGAGTCGGTCGCCAAGAAGTACGAGAACTCTTTTGCGATCCGTGACACCGTTCGCTCGGAATCAGGAATCGTCGACATGACTTCATCGGCCAAGATTCCTACCGTCGGCATTTGTCGGCGATCGAAAGCGGTCAGTTGGCGATGATAACGTCGAAGGGAATCTGTGAACGAAGCCGACCGCGGATTGGAGAATGGCGTTCGCAACGCAAATTTTGCGTCTGGAATGTTCCACCCGCGAGCTCTAGGAATCAACTCGGATTGCACACCGTCTTGGAATGTGTGCGTATTGAATTGGTAAGTCATCGCGGGAAACGGCGGACTGTCTGACTGACGGGTCAACGTCCATCGATCAACAACGTGCATCACGTCGGCATCAGTTTCGCGACTGGCAAAATAGGGAGCGATCGCGAACAGAGCTGGGCGAGACATCGATTCACAAGTGATTTCAACCGACACCCTATCAAACAGCTTTCGCCGAACCGGATCTTGTGGTTCATAGCCAGCCGGCAATCGAGGTTGCGTCGGAGTAGCGAGAGGAGACGAAACCCACTTCGCAATCGGTCGTCCCGTCGAATAATCGACTGAATACCTTTCGAGAACTTTCCCTCTAAGATACATGCCGTTTTTTAAAACGTACGGCAGGTCCGTCTTGGAATCCATCAATCGAACCTTGAGAGCACGCTTGGAATTTTGCATGACCTTCCCAAGTTGCTCCAGTCGAATTTCGTCGTCAAATCCGACCATCGCGGGAGATGAAAAGGCGTCCTTACTTGGATCGATCCTTCTGGGCAGTAGATAGAAGAACGTTGAAGCGATCAGAATGACTGCCGGTCCCGCAACGAACAACGGCAGCCGTGCCCATTTCCCAGCAGACGAATCGATAAACGACGCCGTTTCGGCGGACGTTATCGCGACCGGATAATCGACTTGTGGTTGTCGGCGGAAGACAGAACCAAAACGCTGCACCCATCGCCCCAGCCGTGTCCGAGGTGTCGGCGGTATTGCCGGCAGCAGATTTGATTCGACGTTTTCTGCGATCCCAATGACGCCAAGCAAGCAGAGGGCACTGGCACCGATCATCGTGATCGGAAACACCATCAACCCAAAACTGATCGCATCGTTGAAGATCGCCGCGACGACAAGTTCCAGAAGACAAAAAACAGCAAGCTGCTCCAAAATCCGACGAGATTTACGCTGCATCATCAAGATGCCTTGCACCAACACTAACAGCAGTGCGACGGACACCATCTGAGTTTGGCCACGCTGTTCTAACAGCCAAAAGTCTTGAATGCAGTAGGCCGCCGCGGCTCCCATCGCGATGTACCCGATCAGTTGCGGGAGTGCGATCAACCGCAGGTAGTCGACAAACAGAAATCCGAATAATGCGAAGAAGACAGAAAGAACCGCGATTTCACTTGCGTCTTGCCCCAGCCCCAGGACGACGCCACCGGCAGCCGATAGCACTGCGAAGTGAAAGTACATGCGAGTCCTCGCGGACGGAATCAACGCAAAGGGGTCTTTGGGATCTCGTCGCTGCGCTGGGATGACTTCGCTATTCACTGAACCGTCTCCTCGCTTCCGTTCACCAACGAAGCCTGTCGACCAGGCGTGGTCCTCGCCATCGAATTGCCCGATTGGTCGGCGAAATGAACATATTGACGAACTTCATCACTGCGAATGTCTAGCCAAGTGAGACGTCCACGCCGCATTAGAGATACCCAATCGGGCATGCTACGTTGTCTTGTTCGCAGTTCTGATGCCGGGTGCATCACGTCTCGGAACCGCCGTTGGCTGATCACGACTAGATCGTAGCGTCCTACAATCTTTGCCGATTCGGTGATCACCTTGATCAGAGGATCGCGTTCATCAATAGCGACGACGGCATCGGAAACCGCCAAGCGTTCTAACATCTGTCGGCAGTCTGTTCCGTGATTCCGTTCCAAGCCACCCGCCTGAATAGGGTCGGCTGAATTTGCTTCCCAAGACAACAGGTCGGCAACTAACAAAGTCAACGGGATTGCCGCCTTCGAAAGTTCGTCAATCATGGTTGCCGCTAAAGAAAGCACCTGTTCGAATCCTTCGACGCTGCCTCCTCCATCGATCACGCCATCAACGATCAAGCAAATCTGATGTCGGTGGTTTTGTTCAAACTGTCGAACTGCAGGCTCGCCAATCCGAGCCGTTGTCCTCCAATGAATGTGACGAACATGGTCGCCCGACTGCCAGGGACGCAAACCATAAAAACTTCCAAAGTAGTTCGTACCGGAGGTCGATCGATCGCCGTCTCCACCGGATCGCGGTGGCAATAGACGGTGCCACCCGTCTCGAAGAACAAGCAATCGCGGGTAGAGATAGACCACTTGTTGACTATCGGCCAACATCCGCTCACTCGACGTCAAAGCGAACGGAAATGTTGTTGATGCGACGACCGGGCCAAGCGTGAATACACCTCGGTTCGCAAATCGACATCTTGCAACAGTCTCGACGGTTGACTTTGCCGCGACGGTCCCGACCGCGCAGTAAACGGTCCAAGATTCATCATCTTCGCTGACTCCGTAGGGAACCAACCGATCTTCGATCTGGATAAACGAAGCGGGAAAGTAGCTGGATTGGTTTTGCACTTGGTAGCGAACTGCCAGCTCACTACCCACATGCCCCCCCGGAAAAGACTTTCGCGACACAACGACTCGGCGGATCGCGGCATGTGCCGAACGCCACTGGACAATGACAACACTGATCAACAGTCCCGCCAGCAACAGCAATAGATTGAATCCGCGTAACGAGCCGCCGATGATGGCGAACAGTGCGACAAACAAAAAATGCAGTCCCAATCGGGACAAACGGTCACGAAACCGAACACGGCGCACTACAGTAACGGTCCCACTTCGTCGGCCGCGTCCGTTGCCGATTGCGGCCTGGCGTCGATTAACCCTCGCGCGATCGGTCCGTTTCCCGTGAGAGGGGACTTTGGGTTTCGTTGTCACTGGCATCGAGGGTTCACAAGCATCTGGGGTTTCGCCGATATCGAGGCTTTCGCCCTGATCCAGGGTTTCTTTAGCCGTGTAGTTCATCCAAGATTGTGGGCGTCGCCCCAGTCAACATTCTAGCGGATAGTTCAAGTCATCCGCAGTCGTTCGATCACTTTAGGTGCCTGTTGCATGACGAATTCAAACACGACTGCCGATTTCGTCGTTGTCGGTGCGGGGATCGTTGGATTGGCAACCGCTCATGAATTATTAACACGCGTCGAAGGCTGCTCGGTCTTGGTATTAGAAGCCGAATCGGGTGTCGCACGCCATCAAAGTGGACACAATTCGGGTGTCCTTCATAGTGGGATCTACTACAAGCCCGGTTCGCAGCGTGCAATCACCTGTCGCCGGGGAAAGGCGATGATGGAATCGTTCTGTGACCGTTTTGGGATCCCTTGGGAACGTTGCGGAAAAGTCATTGTCGCAACGTGTGCGAGCGAAATCGAATCGCTGCAACGCATCGCCGAACGTGCCGAAGCCAACGAAGTTAACTTTTGTCGAATCAACAGCGATGAGCTGCGCGAACTCGAACCGAACGCCAATGGGATCACCGCCCTGCACGTCCCCGAAACTGGAATCGTTAGCTACGCAGAAGTCTGCAAAAAGCTAGCCGAACGGGTGAAGCTACTCGGTGGCGAAATCCGCTTCGATTCGAAGGTCGTCGCGGTTTCGCAAAGCGCTCGATCATTGAATATCGAAATACAATCAGGCCAGCGAGTCTGCACGAACCACCTTGTCAATTGTGGCGGGCTGCAATGTGATCGCATCGCAGCCATGGCGGGTATCGAAAGCCCCGCGAAAATCGTTCCGTTCCGTGGCGAATACTATCAGCTTGCCAAGGGACGTGAGCATCTTGTCCGCAATCTTATCTACCCAGTTCCCGACCCGTCGTTCCCATTTTTGGGAGTACATTTCACCAGGATGATCGACGGAACCGTTGAATGTGGCCCGAACGCCGTACTGGCATTTGCACGCGCTGGGTACGACTGGAAGAATATCAACGCAAGAGACTTTGTGGACACGGTCGCTTATGGTGGATTTCGCAAACTGATGTTCAAACACTGGAAAACAGGCATCGGTGAAATGAATCGATCACTGCGCAAATCGGCTTTCGTTTCGGCACTGCAAAAGCTGATGCCTTCGCTCAAACCAAGCGACTTGGTCCCAGGGAGGGCGGGGGTACGGGCACAGGCGGTTTCAGAAACGGGTGACTTGCTAGACGACTTTTTGATCAAACGATCTCCATCAGCGACTCACGTTTTGAACGCCCCCTCCCCCGCCGCAACCGCTTCACTGGCCATTGCAGAAACGATCGTCGATGCGATCGAGCAGAATTGAGTGTTGCAAACGCTGATACCACCGCTAGCGTCACCAACAGAGTCATATTATCCGCCACCAAGTCCATCGTTTATTTCGATCAGATCGGCACCAGATGAAGATTGCCATTGGCCACCAGAGCAGCATTGTTGGTATTGAAACAGCGCGTCGAGATTCATCCCAATGAACACCGCCCCACCCGCATCATCGATTCGCTGTGATCATGTCACGGTAGCCTTTGGCGATCACATTGCAGTTTCAAATGTCAACTTGAATATCGAACGTGGTGAATTGGTTTCGCTGATCGGGCCAAGCGGATGTGGAAAAACAACATTGCTACGTTCAATTGCCGGTTTGGAAAACATCACCCAAGGTGCTGTTACGATTGACCCACCGGCGATTGCGAATCGTGGGCAGATCGGATTTGTATTCCAAAGTCCCGCTTTGTTGCCTTGGGCAACGACGTTGCAAAACGTGTTGCTGCCGCTTGAACTGATCGGTGACGGAACATCGCAGTCACGCAGCGATAAGGCAATGGCCGCGCTCACGGCGGTCCAGTTGGATTCAGCCGCTGGGAAGTTACCCGATGAGCTATCAGGCGGGATGAAGATGCGTGCTTCGATCGCGCGAGCATTGGTCACCGAACCTGAAGTCTTGCTACTAGACGAACCTTTCGCAGCGCTCGACGACATGCTCAGAAACGACCTCGGGCAACTGCTTCTAAACCTTTGGCAAACCCATCAATTCACAGCCGTGATGGTCACGCATAACATCAGTGAATCGATCTTGCTGTCTAAACGTATTGCGGTAATGAGATCCGGACACTTGGAATCGGTCTTGAACAACCCCATCGATTGGCCTCGTAGCCCGGAACAGATCCGAACCCAAAAGTTTGCTGAATTCCATGGAGTGGTCAGCGACCATCTTCGTGGGCGAATCTCTGAAGCGAAGCAAAGCGAATGAAAACCATTCACCAGAATCGTCAAACCATTGACGCAGTTGGGTTTCCGAGTGATTGAACCAAAGTCAACAAATTCGATCGATCGATCTGAGTCAATTCGCTATTCAGTGATAGCGATGAAACTGATGCAAACTTGGTTGCCGGTGATCGCGGTTGCCATCTCGATGCTGATCTTATGGTCCATCGTCGTTCGTACGTTTGGACTCCCTCGAGCATTGTTGCCTCTTCCGAGTGAAGTTTGGCAGGCGGCGATCGACAACCGAAAGGAACTGCTGGAAGCCATTTTCTCGACGGGCTTGGCAAGCTTTGCCGGGTTGGTGTCGGCAATCTCGCTCGGTTGCCTAATCAGCGTCGCGTTTTCCCAATCTCGGCGGATTCGCTTGGCCTTTTTCCCGTATGTGGTCTTTCTACAAACGGTCCCGATCGTGGCGATCGCACCACTGCTGATCACTTGGAGCGGCTATGAATTTCGCACCGTTGTGATCGTGACCGTGATTGTCTGCCTATTTCCCGTGGTCAACAGCGTGACAGCGGGACTGACCGCAATCGACCGAGCTTGGGCGGATCTGTTTCGCCTGTACGGTGCCAGTCGACCTCAGACACTAGTCAAGCTTCAGATACCTGCGGCAATTCCTTATCTCGTAATCGGTGCAAAGACCAGCAGCGGCTTGGCTGTCATCGGCGCGATCGTCGCTGAATTCTTCGTCGGCAACGGTGCGGGCAATCAATATGACGGCCTGGGGACGCTGATGACCCACTGGCAGGGCTTTGTCAGAACCGATGCACTGATCGCCGCGGTATTCGCCAGCACGCTGTTAGGACTAATCCTGTTCGGTCTGGTGCAACTGGCTTCTGTCACGTTGCTTGCCCGTTGGACACGGTATCGTAAATAGCACAACGGATCCGCGGCGACGACTTTTTGTCGATCCTCACGAAGCGTTGTTAGTCATGAAAGCCGCCATTGACACGGGCGAAAACAAGGCGTTCGTTCTAAAAGTGACCAAAAGTCCGGAATTGACGACTTAAAAAACTATTCTGTCCGCAACTTCTGTGTCGATTAACGGAAGTGCGAGGCGTCCGCATCCACAATCCGTGACCGATTTGTTCATGGGCGATGCGAGCCTGCCGCCGGTTGTTTATCCAAGGTCCGACGCCGGTCCGTTCGCTGCGCAATTGCCCCGAAATGCCCGTGACGACGTTCAGAATTTTTGCCAATCAAAAGCCATCGACAGCGAATCTTCGTGTCGGTTCGCGACTTGGAAAATACCGACTAACCAAACGCTTGGGTGAAGGCGGCTTCGCGACCGTCTTTGCGGCCACGGATACCATTGAAGGCCGCCAAGTCGCGATGAAGATTCCCGACGGAAGGTATATCAGCAACACGCAGTCGCTGGACGATCTGCAACGTGAAGTTCGCATCATGGCCCGGCTTGAGCACCCAGGCATCCTTCAGCTCAAAAATGCGCAGTTCATCGACGACCATTTCGTCATGGTGTTTCCCATCGGTGAAGAATCGCTTGCCGATCGTCTTTGCCGACGAATGTCCCGCGCCGTCTGTGTTGACTATCTGATTCAAATGGTCGATGCGGTCGCGTTCGCTCACGAACACCGTGTTTTGCACCGTGACATCAAGCCCGAGAACTTCATCCTGTTCCCCAACAAAGTGATCCGCTTGACGGACTTTGGTTTGGCACGGCTTGAAAACGTTTGCCATGACGTTTCCGCATCGGGAACGCTCGGCTACATGGCTCCAGAGCAAGCGATGGGACATCCCAACTACCGCAGCGATGTGTTCTCGTTGGGACTGGTACTCTATCGATTGCTTTCGGGCGAATTACCCGAGTACCCATTCGAAGCTCCATTGCCAGGTTACAACCGACTTCGCAAGGGACTTGCTAGCGATCTGGTCGCATTGATCCGCAAGTCGATCGATCCTTCGCCACGCAAGCGTTTTCGCGATGCGGTCGCAATGCGAAATGCATTGGCAAAGATTCGCTACCCACTCTCTGATCGCAGCATCATCCAGCGAGCACCCGAAACCAGGGTTAGCCATCGCTCGACGCGGAACGTTGCCTAGCGACGTGCCACATCCTTGTGATGTCTTGGTGACATGTGCGACAATGCCTCGCTGCACAGCTCTAGAAACTTCTTCTCGATCAAGCGTAGGCGAACGTGATGACTCAGTTACCCGGAATCAAGCTTTTTGACCTGACAGACCGGGTTGCCATCGTCACTGGCGGTTCCAAAGGCCTCGGTGCCGCGATGGCAGCCGGACTGGCGTCCGCAGGCTCGAAGATCGCCTTGTGCGCTCGAAACCAAACCGAGGTTGAACAGGCAGCCCAACAGATTTCAGAGCAATACGGAGTCGACGCGATTGGAGTTGCCGCTGATGTAACCGATCAGCAGCAAGTCGAGCATCTCGTAGACACGGTCGTGGATCGTTTCGGTGGGATCGATATTTTGATCAACAACGCAGGAATCAATATCCGTGGCCCCATCGATGAATTGAGCTACGATGAATTTCGCAAAGTTCAACAAGTCAACGTTGATGGGGTGTGGCTGACGTGCAAAGCGGTCATCTCGCACATGCGGTCGCGGGGTGCTGGAAGAATCATCAATCTGGCGAGTACGCTGGGAATCGTCGGCTTGGCTAATCGCACCCCCTACACATCCAGCAAAGGTGCGATCGTGCAAATGACGCGGGCATTGGCACTGGAACTTGCCGACGACCAAATCACGGTCAATGCGATTTGCCCTGGCCCTTTCCTGACCCCGATGAACGAACCGATTGCCGATACCGAAGAGGCGAAAAAGTTTATCGTCGGTGCTGTGGCGCTGAACCGCTGGGGACGCATGCAAGAAATCCAGGGCGCCGCAATCTATCTCGCAAGTGACGCGTCAAGCTTCACCACCGGTAGCATGATGGTAGTCGATGGCGGCTGGACCGCTCGCTAACAAAACTTGACTGAGCCGCTTGATTATGGAAAGGCACGCGCGATCTGCCCAAGCTTGATCGCGACATCGAGATAGTCATGAGCAATTTCACGCTCGACGTCCGAAAGTCTGACCGGCTCCGGAGTTTTTGACTTGGCCTTTCCGATTTGCAAACGCTGCAGCAAAGTAGAAAAGGTACTCGGAGCAGGTCTGCGCACCGGAGTCGCGTGAGTTTCTTCGAGCTTCCGTCTGGCCCAACGGAACTGATAGTGCATCAGTTCCAGACTGTGGTCATAGATGGACTCCAAAACCGGCTGCAGGTTCACATCTTTAAACGCGGCCCCTTCATCGCCGAGCTGCAGTTTCCGCAGCTTCCGCACCAGCTTCAGCAAATCGGTTGCGTCCTGCTTTCCCAGCTGATCGTTTGCCGCTGACCAACGGCTTCGAAAGTGGTTTAGATCGAGATGATGATATTGCGACAACGCATAGTGATGGTCCCGCATCAATTCTTGCGTGGGGCTGATTCGGTCACTCGATTGCTCCAGTATTTCACTAAGCGTCACATGCGTGCGATTCGTTTGTGGATCGACGCGTTTGGCCGGATGCACCCCGCTGAGTACAAATGCCAGATCGCCATAGACATCTTCATTGATCGAAGAGCGAATCGAAGCGGCGATAAAAGGAAAGTACTTTCGCGTCGGAAGTTCACTCGCTAGCTGCGGTGATGTCTGTTCGGTGTCTTCTGATTCTCTGGTGACGACAGTGTCATGCTCATCACCGTCGGAACTGCCTTCATCGATCAGATTGGATTTGAATCCGGATTGCGATACCGACTCGTTTTCAAGCCACCCCATTTTGTTTGCCGCATCGTAAACATACGACGCGGCGGCAAGATTGATGTTTCGATCGGGCTGGCAACTGGCATTTTGTCGAAACCGTTTTGCGATCTGAACGGCCTCCGATCTGCTAAGTGTGATCGGATCGGAGTAGTGGCCTTCGTCCATCCGATAAACAATGACGCAGCGGCCATCACGCAGGACTTTTGATCGAGACTTGCTGACACGCATGATTTCGGTTCCATCGAATCCTCGTTCTCATACAGCCGTCTCGTTGTTCTTTTGATCGAACATACCGTGGGTCGATATTTCGAACCGGCGTAGATTCCAAGAGGCATTAGCCGTAAAGCAAAACGCGATTGATACCACTTTGATGCACCACCGTTACGTTGCTCGGCGGTGCTCTAGACGCTTTTCATCCAATCTAAACGAGAACGCAACGTGGCACACAAAGTCATGCCTTGGGGCGACACGCACACCTCGGCCAAACCGTTCTGTGAAAGCTCGCTTGCCAAGTGCATTTCGCACGATTGCTTGGCGAATTTGCGGCGGGCGAGTTCACTGAGCAGCACCACAGCGGTCTGATCGAGTGCGATACACTAGTGCTTCGTTCCAACTCGATTTTAGGATTAGCCGTATCGCGTTAGCCACGGTTTCAGTGCAATAACCGGGACCAACGCCCGTCGGCTGATGACCCGAACCCGTATTTTCATATCGAACGAAGCACTAGGTGCTCGAAACTAGATCGTCTGTGAAGAGAACGCCCCTATGTGGAGCCAGTAGTGATTGATCCATCCGAACGACTATTCAAGATGTCAGCTCATCGCCTAATCCATTTGATCGCCGTCGGGATAGCCATCTGCGTCGGCCGACCGTGCCTTTCAAATGAGCGTCCCAACGTGGTGATGCTTTTAGCTGACGATTTGGGATACCAAGATGTTGGCTGCTACGACGGCCCTGTGAAAACGCCGAACATTGACAAACTGGCGGCGACAGGTGTTCGCTTCGAAACGTTTTACTCCGGATGCGCCGTTTGCTCTCCATCGCGGGCAACGTTGCTAACAGGACGACATCATATTCGGGCGGGAGTCTACAGCTGGATCCACGACGAATCGCAGCGTTCTCATCTGCTGCTACGAGAACAAACGCTGGCTGAGATTCTTCACGATGCCGGATATGCGACTGCTCACATCGGGAAGTGGCACCTCGGATTGCCAAGCGAGCGTTTCGACAAACCCACTCCCGACAAGCATGGTTTCGACTATTGGTTCGCGACGTGGAACAATGCCAGCCCCAGCCATCGGAACCCGGACAATTTCATTCGCAACGGGACCGCGGTCGGAAAACTGGAAGGGTACTCTTGCCAGCTTGTTGTCGACGAAGCGATCAATTGGTTAAACAGTCGATCAGATAGCCCAGCCACAGATAGCTCAGCCGACCAACCATTCTTTTTGAATGTCTGGTTTCATGAACCGCACGCTCCGATCGCCGCACCGGATTCGATCACCAAGCAGTATGGCAAGGAACGTGACAAGGCGGCTATCTATTCGGCAACGATCGACAACACCGATCATGCGATCGGACGGTTGGTAGAACACCTCGATCAGATGGGAGCGTCTGAGAACACGCTGATCATTTACGCGTCTGACAACGGCAGCTATCGCGATGACCGAACAGGAGGCTTGCGTGGACGCAAGGGAGTCAATTGGGAAGGGGGAATTCGAGTTCCTGGAATCTTTAACTGGCCAGCAAAACTGCAATCCGGCGTCACTTCCGAAGTCCCCGCAGGTTTGGTCGATGTGTTACCTACCGTGTGTGGCTTGTTGGGTTTGGAGCGTGACGCATCAATCCACCTCGACGGCATCGACCTGTCTTCTGTTTTACGTGGAGAGACTGACCATCTCGGTCGCGACCAGCCTCTGTTCTGGCACCTACAGCGATCTCGCCCCATCATCGCAATCCGAGATGGCGACTATTCATTGGTTGCCGAACGAGACTACGAGATCCCGACAGACAACATGTTTCAGGAATCGTGGATTCCTCAGATCCGTCAGGGGGGCTACAAAAACTTTCAGTTGTTCGATTTGAAAAATGATCCTAAGCAAACGACAAATCTCGCCGCTAAACGGCCTGAAATTGTCAGCCAGCTGAAAACAAAAATGCTTGAAATCAACCGCAGCATCATGGCTGATGGGACGGATTGGTCGGCGGCACAATAAGCCTCAGTCGTCGATTGCGGACCAATCATCTCGCTGTATACAGGCGGCGACGCAAAGTCATCGACTGCCCGAATCGCAGTGCCAAACGCGGGGAGCAGGCGATTTCGGGTTTCCGGATGCTTGTCGCCAGTCAATAATGCGGTGCTGGCCTGAAGAGTTCTCCGCAATGTTTTTTGACAAGGCAATTCAAGACTGCCTGACCAAACCAACACTCGGAGCAGCCCTGGCCGGCAATTGATCCGCGAACCGATTGACCAACGAGCCTTTGCAATGGCATTGACCATCATGCGGCGCATCAAATTTTGCGCCGGACACCGATTACTCAACCACGGCGGGAAATGCGAAAACTTCCACGGCCACAATTACGTCGCGGACTTTTTCGTTCAAGGTGACGTCCAAGACGACGTCGGACGCGTCATCGATTTTTCGGACTTGAAGAAACGCGTCAAAGGCTGGATCGACGATCATTGGGACCACGGATTTCTAATCCACAAGGATGACGACAACGCGCGTCAGGCTTTGGAAATGGTCACGCCATCACGTATTTTCATCATGCCGTACAACCCAACGGCTGAGAACATGGCGAAGTACCTGCTTGAAGAGATGGCTCCGGTGGCTCTGGATGGTTCCGGCGCTCGCGCTGTCCGCGTTCGCATTTGGGAGACCGATGAATCGTTTGCCGAAGCAAGCCTCGATTCGGTCGACAGCCCAAACGAGCAATTCTCTGAAATGGCAGTCGGCAAGTAGCCGAAACCGCTTGCACCCTTGGCCACCAGCCTATCGCTCCTGTGGCTGATTAATCGTTTCCCGCTAGCTCTCTAGCGGTTTGCTTCACGAGATGCTTGGTCGGCGAGTGCGACTGCGCCTCGTAGTCCGGCATCAGCACCGAGCGATGAACAAACGACATCGACATTGTCTGTCGGAAACATCCCGACACGCTTGTCGATTTCACGCTTGACCACAGTCGTCAATCTTTCCCCCAGCATCGACACGCCTCCGCCGAGCACGATGACGTCGGGATGGACCGCCGTGATGACATTGGCGGCACCGATCCCCAGGTAGACCGCTGCATTTTCGATCGCTTCGGCAACCAATGCGTCTTCACTTGCCGCGACCGCCATTGTCTGCGGAGTCACCAAGTTCATGTCGCCACCGACAAGTTCACGCAGCTTCGGTGCCAAACCGGACTGCACCAATCGGACGCCTTCGGATGTGATCGCCGGCCCGCTTGCCAAGGTTTCCAGACATCCGCGATTGCCGCAGCCACATCGTGGTCCGTTCGGATCGATCGTTTGATGCCCCAATTCGCCAGCGGCACCCAGTGGCCCCAAACGCAGCTGGCCATCGATAACAAGTCCTCCGCCGACGCCGGTGCCGATCGAGAAAAACGCGAACGACAAAACGGGGTTTGACTTGCCGACTCCGAACTTCAGCTCGCCCAGTGTCGCGGTGCGAACGTCGTTGAGCAGTTTGACCGAGCACCCCAGTTCTGCAGTCATTCGTTTGGCAACTGGTATGTCACGCCATTGTGTGGGCAGGTTGGGAAGAAACTTGGTGACTCCATTTTTAACGTCGACCAATCCGGGTATCCCCATCCCCAATCCGATGACTCGATCGGTATCGATGGAAGCCTCATCGAGCAATCGTTTGATGGCTGCCACCATCGCGTCTATCACTGGATCTGGCCGTCCGTCATCTTGAGTCGAAACCGCCGACCGTCCGATGAAATCACCCGACGAGTTTGCCAATGCGATTTTCGCCGACGTCCCACCTAAGTCGACTGCGACGAACACTCCGTTTTTCTGTTGATCAAGCATCGGCTGCGACTTTCACCCATGACTGTTTTTGGTGACTTTCCAAGATCGCATCGCAGATCAAGATTTCGTAGTGGCCCTCGTCAAAAGTCGGGAACGGCCGCGGCGCGTTGTAGTCTCCCGATTCGATGTATCCATAGAATGTTCGGAACAATTGTTTGAAGGTATCCGGAAAGCCTTCGTTGTGCCCGCCGGGATAGGTCGTAATTCCGCGGGCTTGGTCGTGTAGCAGTGCGGGGTCTCGTACCAGGACTTCGCTAGGTTGATCACGATGACCAACCCAAAGCTCATTTGGTGATTGACTATCAAATGCCAGTGCGGAATCGCTTCCGCCGATTTCAAATCGCAAACAATTTTTGCGTCCGGCGGTGGTTTGCGAAACCCACAAGCAACCGTTCGCACCGTTGGCAAAACGTAGCATGACCGAACCACAATCTTCCGTTTCGATCGATACGTCTTTCGTTTGCAGCTTCTCCGACGATCCGCCGGAAAAGGTTTCGACACCGCCGATCGGCTGCTGACGGACGGGATGCACGATGCGTAAATCGGCGCAGACCTCGACGATTTTTTGACCGGTAACGAATTGGATCAAGTCCAACCAATGTGTTCCGATGTCGGCGATCGCGCGAAGCTTTCCACCATCGTCCGCCACGACACGCCAATTGAAATCGGTGGGCTTGAGCAACCAATCCTGGACGTAAGACCCGGTGACGTGCATCACATCGCCGATCATCCCACTGGCGATTCGTTGGGCCGATTCGTGGCACAAGGGATAGAACCGGATGTTGTAGGCGACGCCAGCCACTTTATCGCTTTGGGCAGCCAACTTCACCAGTTCACGAGACTGCTCAGAATTCATTGCCAGTGGCTTTTCACACAGCACATGCTTTCCGGCATTCAGCACCGCTTTGGCTTGTTCAAAGTGAAACCGATTGGGTGTCGTTAGGTGAATGCAATCGACGCTCGGATCATCGAGAGCTTGTTGAAAGGTTGTGATCTTCGATGGCAGTCCTAAACGGGTTGCGGCGGCCACGGACTTTTCGGGCGAAGAGCCGACGATGCCTGCGACTTCGACGCCGGCGCGTCGGAGTGCTTCGACATGAACCGGCCCGATAAATCCTGTCCCAACCACGATCGCTTTCATGTTGTCGTTGCTTAGTTGAAGTGCGTGAAGGTGATGTTTGGGTGCAAGTTTGTGCGAGGTGTCCGCAAAACGCAACCAGCGGGTTTACATCGCTGAACAAAGTGCATCGATGACGGCGAACCCTCAAGGTGTCTCGGCCATGCCGTGACCATTCTCCCTACCCTTCCTGTGTCCTCGAACCCGCGTCCGTTTGCCCTCTCTTAGGTGTCGCGCGCTGTTATTTGTCGGGTCTCCGCCCGAGTCAAACACACAGGTGTGTTTAACGCTGTGTTAAAGGCGCTTGCGTGGGACACACGCGCGTAAGACACGCTATCGCGGTGAGTGAGGGCGAACGCTCATACAAGCCGATGCAACTGCTGGACGGCGGAGCGCCACATTCGGGTGTGGACCTACCCCCGCCAACCCTTCCACTATTTTTGGGGTTTGAAACTGATGATGAACCATCACGAATCTTCTATGGGCTACCCACCGACGCCATTGGCGCAGGTACGGCCTGTTGTCTTCGCGGCAAGCAAAGACTCGGCGTGGCTATCACGAGTTGGACAGGCAGCAAGTGCTGAAGGCTTTCGCTTCCAGACTTCGCCGTCGATCACCTCGCTTGTGAACCAAGCCGCATCAACTGAGGAGATCGCTTGCATCTTCTTGGACTATGATCCCCGCATCCAACAATGGTCGAGCATCGAACAGCTACTGTTCGAAAAGAACGTGGCTGCTCCTGTCGCACTTGTGTTGGACGAGAACAGTGGCATGTCGGCTTCGGAAGCCGTCGCACGTATCGCCCATGTCGTTGCATTCAACAGCATGGAAACCCACGAAATCGTGGATTCGATTCGTGACGCGGTTGCCCTCAGCAGCCTTGTCTCTCATCAGTTTGATGTGCTTCGCTGCCACCGCCTGTATCAAACACTGCCTGAACGGCAGCGTAAGATCGTCGACTTCGTTGTCGAAGGCGCACCCAACAAGCAGATCGCAACCAAGCTTAAAGTTTCGGTTAAAACGATCGAGCGTGAAAGGCAAAAAGCCTATCGCCACCTGAATGTCCGAAGTACGGCTGAAATGACCCGCGTGGTTATCCTAGGCGGACTGCACGACGTTATCTTTCCTGTCGCTCGCGCCCGAAACGGATTTGTCGATCGTCGAATCGATCAACGATCTATCGAGCACACCAAGAGCTCGGGAATTTCACCAACCGCATCAATGGCACCTCCGATGAACAGTCCATCAATGCCAACGAATACCTACGGTAGCATTTGATCGAACTGACTGATTTGGAATCATTTTCCATTGTATCGATTGCATGGCAATCAAAGAAAATCTTGTGTCACGGCACAAAGAACTCACCCGCACGAAAGCAATCTGCGAGTTTGACGCCACCGCCAGTAACGTTTCGGTGTCGTGTGGATTCCTTCCACAAAGTCTTGTCGGGCCGGCCGTAAACCCCGAGGCGGTCGAAGCCCCGATCAACCAAGACACCCTTCTCGTCCGGTTCGCATAACCAGACGCTACTGAATGTCATAAGTGTTTCGGTTGCAAACGTTGCCCGCGTTTGAGCTGTCTTTCATCACTTGTGCCTATACAACGAATACCACAACGGTTTTCGATCAAGCGATTGTCGGTTTGCATCATCATGCAAAATCGATGGTCTGCCTGCCTGCAATCGGTCTAGTCACGTCTGAACATTTGACGCAGACCGGAAGCCGCCACTCGATCGGCCCCACTGCCTGCCGTTGCAAATCAATCTACATCACCAGTTCCGCCGCAAACACAATCTCGATCCTCGTCCGGAACTCCCCACGACGATCCCGAACTTGACCTTTGTAGGCCTGCATCGCCTTTCGCGTTCATCTATAATCCGTGGACGTTGACTCCTCCCGCCCCACCTTTCCCAACCCACATAAAACGATGAAGCGATTTTTCTTGGGCCTGATGGTTCTAGCCTCAACTGCACTTGCCGGAACTGCTTCCGCCGAAGACGGCTCGAAATCACTCTTTGATGGCAAGTCACTCGATGGCTGGTCCGTCAAAAGCGGCTATGCGACATACGAAGTTCAGGACGGCGTGATCGTCGGAAAGACTGCCAAAGGCACCGGCAACACGTTTCTGTGTACGGACGAAGAGTATGGCGATTTCGAGCTAACCTTCGAAGTCAAATGCGACCAGGGACTGAACTCGGGTGTCCAAATTCGATCGAAGCTGAAAGATCAAAAAGGCGCTGACAAATACGGGGGGCGAGTCTTCGGCCCTCAAGTCGAGATCGAAAACGGCCCAGGACAAGCCGGATGGATCTACGGTGAAGCGACCGGACGAGGTTGGCTATCGCCAGAACCACAATCCAAAGACAAAGCGGTCAACGAACATGACCACTTTAAAAACGGCGACTGGAACGAATACAAAGTCATCGCCAAAGGGGCGAACATCAAAACGTTCATCAACGGTCACCCAATCGCGGACTTAAGCGACGAACCGATTTACGAATCACACCCTAAAGGTCTGATCGGACTTCAAGTCCACGGAATCCCTGCCGACGCCGGTCCTTACGAAGTCCGTTGGCGCAACCTAAAGATTAAATCTCTGTAACCCCTGTTGGTTGCGAAGAACACTTTCGGTTTCAAACGCAGACCGATCTTCATTTTTGATCCGTGATAGCAGCGATCTAGATCATTGCTTTCACGGATTTTTTCGTTTCTAAGAGCCTCGTCAAAAGCTCCCGAAACAAAACACCACGTCTATTTATCGTTTTCAGCAAGAAGCATCTCGATCGTTTCACGCATTTGCTTCTCGCCAGGTGTGTCTTTCCAGTTCATCTCGCCTTGCCACCAGCGGCGTAGATAACCTTGCTTGTCGATCAAGTAAACTGTCGGCCACATGGTGTTTGACCATTGTTGCCAATTGGAGGATTTCGTATCCATCAGGACCGGATACTCGATCGATTCATCTTTGATCGCGGTTGCGACCGCATCTGGATCGCGCTCACGAGATGTCTCGGGTGTCTGAATCCCGATGATGACCAAACCGTCATCGGCATAGTCAGTCTGCCATGCGTTGTAGTGTGGCAGGTTGCGTCGGCAGTTGATGCATTGAAACGCATAGAAATGAACCGCCACCACTTTGCCACGCAACTCTTTCAAGGTTTGTGGACTACCTTGCAACCATTCGGCGCCATCGAGAGTAAGCTCTGGAGCTGATGGATAAGTGCGTTTGACTTTCGAAAAGTTGAAGCTGTCTCCGGTCAGGTCGGCTAGCTTGATTCGCTGGTCTGTCGTCAATCGATCTGTAAAGGATTTTCTTTCGGCGAACTGGGCCTTTTTGATTTTCTCTGCCGCCGCTTGTGCGTCCAACTCACCGGCACGTAGCTTTTCCTGAGCCTCATTGGAAACACGGTCGGTCTCGCGGAACAATTTGTAAAGCGACTCGCGATCTTCCTCGCTCAGTTTCAAAGCTGTCGCGACGCGATCGCGAACAACCATCCGCGTTCCCAACGCTTGGTTCTGCAGTTGCTCGAGCCGCTTGCGTTGGCTCGCATCAAGAATTCCACTCAGCGAGTTTTCGAGCTGCTGCTGCAGCTCTCCGATCTTTTCGATTCGTTCCTCCGCCGGGCGGATTCGTACACGAAACCAAGGGCCATCGACGTCCGCCAAAGTCGATTTGACCTGACGAATTTGATTTTCGGTAAGCTCCAATTCACGATGAACTGCGTCATCTCGAATCATTTGCAGCAGCACCGGCTGGGTCTCAGGCGCATCAGCACTCACCAAGGAAGCGACCAGGCTAGAACTCATCAAGACAAACATAGCCAAAAACGGGCGAGTCATTTTCGAATCCGTTGAGAGGTTCTTGGTGCCACCGACCATCGTCGGACGACTGACGAGTTGGAAAAGATTGAAACCGGCCCCCTATGAAATGGAACAAACGGCCGTGGGGGACTTCAGAATAGCAATGTCGTTTAGCAAGCCGGCCCCGCCACAACCTAAATCATTGCCGCGAATGCGTGGCATATGTTTCCGCGGCGATCTCCACACGCGAGACGAAGACACTGGGCCGTGCTGCTAAAGCATGGTCCTTGCGTAGAAGCCAAAAACGGCGAAATACACCGCCGCGGCTACCAACACGCTAGCGAGCATTACGATGCCACCGATCAATCGGGTTCGTTTGATCTGCCACCACATCAAAAGTCCGGTGGCACCCCAAGTCACCATCGCGATCGCCATCGCATCAACAAATAGCGACCAGATCATTCGCCCATTCCAATGCGGTGGCTGACCATGCGTGGTATGCAACCGCAAAAAGAAACCGCGTGCTGGCATGTCAGGCTGCCCATCGAACGTCATCACATCGACATGGCCATCTTTCAGCACATAGGTGATGCGAACCGGTTCATCGTTCAGCATGGCAAGAAAATTCAATTTGGTCCAACCGAACGGTCTCGGATCGGCATTTGATTTTAAACCCGCATGGTCGATCGCTTGTTTTGCCGCTGAACGAGCGATGTCCAATGGCTTTGATTCCAATCGGATGTTTTTAACGTCTGACAGCCGATGTTCCGGTTTGAAATCCTCGGGCGGATGGGTTGCCAGTTGGGCGGTCTTTGCGATCGGGTCGAGATGGACCACTCGCTTTTTCCCATCAACATTGATTTCGAACATCACATCGTTGGTGAATTCAGCCTGATGTGACTCGGCTAACGAAAGCGCGATGTCACCCTTGGCAGACTTAATCGATTCGACAACCTCCGCTGCCATTGATTCTGGCGTGGGGAAACGATCCATTTCAGATCGGATCACATCGGCGGGAACCGGGCGAAAATCAATGCGAGGAAACAAACCTTGGTGATTAAACATCGCCCCCGTAATTCCGTACAGGAACACCCAAGGCAACAAGAACAGGCCCGCGTATAAATGTGTCCGTCGGGCCAACATCATCAACCTTGATGACAACCGACGCGGCCGCCGCTTCGGTGATGCGGCGTTTGCCGAATCTTGTGAACGCTCACCTTCAGCCGATTTACTGCTGGCCGATTCACTTTCGACTTGCTCAGACGCTTTCGTTGTGGTTGCCATCGCTGGTTTCAATTCCGAGACGTTTGATCGCATCGACAACGTTGACACGCTGAATAACACGACACGGTTGAATCAAAACCGACAATGTATCAGCTATGCGACGTCATCGGTTGACGACCAATCCAAAGTCCAATGCCGATCACTGGTTGCACGGATCGACTCAGGATCGATGCCGCACTTCGCCGCGACTTGTCGAATTTCGGCCACTGTCAGCGCTGCGTGAAGTGACTGGCGAAGCAACTGCTTCGCGAAATCGGTTTCGCCACTTGCATGTTCTTCGACCAAGCGTTCGACCTCGTCTTCGGTCGTTGGCCGCATCAAATCTCGAATGAACAGCCGGCCTCCCGGAGCCAGCACGTGCATTGCGCAAGCCAACACACTGGCTGGATCAGCGACATGGTGGATGAGCGAATTAGAAAGGACCGTGTCAGTCGATCCCGATTCAAAATGGTCGAGAGCTTTGCAATCGGCATTCTCTAAAAACACGCGTCCTTGGACTCCCCCAAGTTCGACCTCCATTCTTGCCGCCTCAAGCATTTCGATGGACATGTCGACGCCCATCACCTGAACGTCATCGAGACGCTGACAAAGCATCACAGCGATCTCGCCCGTTCCACATCCCAGATCCATGACTTTCGGTCCGACCGGGCCACCAGCGATCAAGTCGTCGATGTAGAGCGAATTGATGCCTTCATGATCCATCTGCTTGTACTCTTGAACTTCAAGCTCGGTATCCATGGCTTCGGGCTCGAGGGTCCGGGGGAGCGGGGAACTCGACGACGGGGTGGGCTGGTTCATGAAATGACCGGGTCAGAATGATGAATTGGCAAGGAAAACGAATGGACTTAGGCTCGATTTTGCGGAGCCGACTGGCACATAGGCCGCAAAATCGCTGCAAACGTTACCACTTTTATGGAATCGTCAACTACAAATAGGGAACGACGCGCACTGACTGGAACAGCCTGAACGGATGACTAGCCTGTGCCAAGATTCCGATGAGGTCAATCAGATCACTTGTGAGTCCGCCGCGGATTGAACTTTGACGGTTCTAAACAGTTTCTGCCGGTGTTCAGCAAATCACGCCTTATACGTCCCGTCTCGTCAAAACCATGAAGTCAAATGTTGTCGATCCAGGTGGCAGCCGCAACGGCGATCGCGACTTTGGCCATCACAACTTTCGATCAGGCGAATCGCAGTCCGGAATGGCCCTGCAAGACGTCCGCTGGTCCGCCGTCACGCCTGCCGATCTAGCCAGATCAGTCATCGGCCATTGGCCTTCGATCATCTTTACGACCTTACTGGTCATGGTGCTGACCGTCGGTCTGCTTGCCGTTTGGCCGAATCGATATGGCAGCGACGGCATGCTGTACGTTCGGCTTGGCCGAGCTGCCCTGTCTGTCGACCCGACAGCACAGAATGCCGGAGCCGGCGTCTCTGTTCAAGAAACACGGTCAGCAGAAGTCCAAAGTGTTGCCGACATGATCGGCAGCCGTGAAATCGCTGAACGCGCAGTCAACGAAGTTGGCGTTGACCGAATCCTTCAGCCGCATTCCTGGGTTGATCAAACCGTCATCGAATTGGAACGGCTCACGGCCGGTAGTTCGGCTTATCAATCTCGAGAACACATCGACCAATTGCGTCGTGAAGAGGCGATCAAACGTGTTCGAAAATGGCTTTCGGTTGATGTTCCCAAGAATGGCTACACGATCGCAGTGACTTTGGTTGGCCCCGATCCTTTTTTGGTTCAGTCGATCACCGAATCGGTCCTATCGCAGTACAAAAACTACCACGTCGAAGCCCACCGCAACGATGGCTCGCTGGAGTTCTTTGAACAGCAGGTCAACAACAGCCGCGAAGTCGCGACAAGAACTCGTGAAACGCTCCAACAAGCTCGTAGCGAAGCCGGATGGACCAGCGTCCAGTCCGCCGAGACGACCTTGCGTGAACGCATCGTCGCACTCGAAGTCGGCCTGGATAGTTCATTGAGTGAACTCGCCGAAGCAACGCAGCGACGCGACAGCTTGGGACAACAACTGGCATCGACCCGAGAATGGATTCCCATGGAAGTCACGCGAGGCGTCGCAAATGCGGCAAGCGATTCCATGAAAACTCAATTGTTCGATCAACAGGTCGACGAAAGTGAGCAGCTCGCGACGCTGAAACCCGAACACCCAAGGTTTCGACTGCTACAAGAAAAAATGACTCGCAGCCAGGGCATTGTCGAAGACGAGGCGAACGAGCGAGAGTTGCGACGTGAGGCATTGAATCCGCTTTGGCAACAACTCGAAAGCGAGTACTCGTTGGCGAGCGCCAAGACGGACGGCCTTCGACATAAAACAGAATCGTTGAACGAACGTTTGCAATTGGCTCAAAAAGAACTGCTAAAGCTGAACAGCAATGCCGTGAAAATCGCGCGGCTGAAATGGGAAGCAGACATCGCAGAGGAGTCGCTGCTAGATCATGCACGCAGCCTCGAAGAAGCTCGCATTATTTCAGAGCTCGACCGTAACAAAATGTCCGACGTGACTATCATCCAGAACGCGTCGCTGAACCTTAAAAAGGTCAGCCCTTCACGGATCATGCTGGGGTTGGTGGGACTTCTCCTGGGAATGGCACTGGGCGTCTTCCAGGCAATCTTGCGACACCCTATTGAACAGGTTGCCTACCAATCGTCAGCGAACGATTCAACATTCGACCTAGCAGAAGAACAACACGAAACAGCGGACGACTTCGTCGACATCGACAGCGTCCAGAAGAACCAGATTCCTGCACCAGCGTTGCCTCGCTAGAACGCGTTTGCCGATCTGGTTCGAAGATCATTTCCCGATACAACTTGATGAACACCGGGTGACGTGGAATTCACTCACCCACTGAATTGGAAACCTTGATCAGTGGCAATGGCTGCCAACGATCAAGGACTGAATGAGCATTGGACTGCCCAGTGATTGGCAAAATCTTTAACCGTCTTACCTCGTCAGCGAAGCTGCGCGACGGACATTCATTCCTGCTTTCGCAGATTGAATTCCAACGTGAAGTGACTCGCGAGCGGATGCGTGCGGTCAGACGAGCGATCCCGTTTTGTATTTTGAATATTGAACTTGCCGGTCGCGACAAACTTCGTCAGCGACGCAATTCGCTGATCCAACTTCTGCACCGTAACGTCCGGCTGACCGACCACAAAGCCGAATTGGACTCACATCGATTTGCGGTTCTCTTCGTCGACACACCCGAAATGGGCGGTCGAGCGGCACTCGACCGAATCGAAACGCTCTGTCAATCGCGCGGCATCCATGCGAAGTTGACGTTAAAGGTCCATGATCCGGAAGGTTTCGCCCCCGATGATGTTCCACCCACAGACCATTCAGGTGGACGCCGTGTGGACGATTCCGATGACAGTATTACTGCCCCCGCATGGACACGCTTTGATTTCTCAGAGCAGGAAAGCGATGGTTCTTCCGGAGTCGCCTTAGCATCAAATTCGAACTCGACCTCTTGCTCACAGGTGCGTCGCACGCGAACAGCAACCAGCCCTCGCAGCGGACTGGAATACACTCCGGTCGATTGGTACGCGGCCGATTCAAGCCTTTCACACTCAATCACTCGTCGATTGATTAAACGCGTTATCGATCTAGTCGGGGCATCGATCGGGTTGGTGTTGGTAAGCCCAGTCCTCGTCGGCTGTGCAATCGCGATTAAATTGACCAGTCCCGGTCCGGTGTTCTATCGACAGATTCGCGAAGGCCGGGGAGGCAAGCCTTTCGTCATCATCAAGCTGCGTACGATGGCCGTCGATGCGGAAAACCATCAGCTATCGCTGAAAGATTCAAGCCACCGTGATGGTCCTGCGTTCAAGATTAAAGACGACCCACGCGTCACGCCGGTGGGCAACGTTCTACGTAAAACCTGTATCGACGAATTGCCTCAACTGATCAACGTTCTCAAAGGTGAAATGTCACTGGTTGGGCCACGTCCGCTTCCTTGGCAGGAAAGCCGCGCTTGCAGCTCTTGGCACCGTCGACGTCTGGATGTCAAACCCGGAATGACGTGCCACTGGCAAATCAATAAATCTGCCGCCCCAACCTTCGACGACTGGATGCGTCTCGATTTGCAATATGTAGATCGAAGTTCGACTCTCCAAGATTTACAGTTGATCGCGAGAACAACCGTGGTTCCGATGATGGGACGGGGGAGCGAATAGTGTCGGTCGATTCTGTCCTGTCGAATTCGGGTCTCAGCGATTGTGAACAGATGCGGGCAAACGATCCAGCTGCTGAGTTGGCTTCCTCACAATGGGCGACAGCACCATTGCCGGCCCGCGTCGTATTTTTGACGCACTACATCCCGCTGTATCAAGTACGTGTCCTCGAAGAAATTGCTCGCCAAGTTCGAGACTTTCACGTTCTGATCAGTACTCCGATCGAACCGAATCGGCAGTTCGAATTGGATTGGGGAAACCTAAATGTCACCGTTCAAAAAACTCTGACAGTCCGTCGGCGTTGGAAACATCGTTCCAACAAGACGTCAGTCTCTAAAGACGCTTTGCCTACAGAGAAAGTCGGTGGATTTTCAGACCCATTATATGTTCACGTTCCTTACGACACCGCGGCGCAGCTATCGCGGCTGAACCCTGATGTGGTGATGTCGCTTGAACTCGGTGCCCGTTCGCTTGGTGCCGTACGATACTGCAAACGACATCAACAGTGCAAAAGCATCCTTTGCACCTATATGAGCGAACACACCGAACAACATCGCGGAAACCTTCGCGCGATGTTGCGGCGATATCTTGTTCGCAACGCCGACGCAATCACTTTTAACGGACCATCTTGCAAAAGATACCTAACGTCAATCGGTGCTGATGAAAGAAGCTTGTACCAGTTGGCCTACGCTGCTGATGATCGCAGTTCGTACCGCGGATCGGTATGCAGAAAGGAGTCGGAGGTCAGATCGCGTTTGCTATTCGTCGGTCAACTAAGTGATCGCAAAGGTGTCGTCCCGATGCTTTCGCAGCTGGCTGGCTACTGCAGCAACCATCCATCGCGGTCGATTGAAATCAGGATTGCTGGTGATGGCCCCAACCGTTCTGCGATCGAATCGTTTCCCTGCCCCTCCAACCTGTCGATCACGATGCTGGGCAACCTAGCCGCCGACAAATTGGCGACGGAAATGTCACTCGCAGGAGCGACCATCGCTCCGACATTGGCCGATGAATGGCTACTGGTGGTCAACGAAGCACTTCAGGCCGGCTTGCCTGTCATCGGTAGCGTGTACGCTCAAGCGGTCACGACGCTTGTTCGTGACGGATTTAACGGATGGCAATACGATCCCTGCCAAGACGCCCCATCGGGTACGAATTCGCTTTCCTATAAGTTGGACCAGTACTTTGCCATTTCCGATCAATCGATGGCCGACATGCGTGCAAACTGTCGACAGTCGGTTGCCGAACGAAGTCCACGCTGGGCTGCAGCTGGAGCCGTAAAAGCGATCGCATCGTTGACAGGTGATCGCTCTGCAAGCGATCCGGTGAGATAGAAAATGTTGCCAAACGTTGCTGCAGATCCATCCGAAAATCGACAAACAGGTTCAAAAGCGAAACCGGTTGCCAGCCTTTCGATCGACTTCGACAACAAGTGGGCCTACCTGCGTGCGGCCGGACGCGACGACTGGGAATCATGCGGCAGTTACCTTGCGACCGCAGCTGACCGCGTCGTTGATATTTGTGGCGAACTCGGCCTACCACTGACGGCCTTCATTGTCGGCCGGGATCTACAAGATGAAGTCGACGTTCAGGCTGTGCGATCGCTCAATCGAATCGGCGACGTCGAATTCGCGAACCACTCGCTAAACCATCTTCCGTGGATGCACACGATGGAACCGAGCGAGATCGAAGCGGAAATCGTCACGACGCATCAATCGCTTGTCGACCATTTGGATGTTGCCCCGATCGGTTTTCGTGGGCCGGGATTTTCCTGCCCTGACGAAGTCCTATCAGTGCTCCTGCGACACGCCTACACCTATGACGCTTCGATCTTCCCAACTTCAATTGCTCCGATCGCACGCGCCGTCTTTCTGGCACGGACGAAATTAAAAGGCGAACAACGCGAGAAAGCGAAAAAACTGTACGGCGGTTTTGCTTCGTTACGTCAACCGAACAAACCGTTTCGACGATCCATCGGCGATCGCAATCTTTGGGAAGTCCCCGTGACGGTGATGCCGCTTACGCGAACCCCAATTCACTTCAGCTACTTTACATTCCTAGCTGGAATCTCGACCGTCGCGGCGAAGACCTATTTTCGCTCGGCTTTGCGACTTTGCAGACTCACCGACACGGCCCCATCTCTGCTGCTTCATCCGCCAGACTTCCTTGGGTATGAAGATGACCAGGACATGGCCTACTTTCCCGGCATGAAGCTTTGCAGGCGGGAGAAACTTGCCTTGGTGCGCTGGGCATTGTCGTTGTTGGCCAGTTCGTTTGATGTCTGCACGATTGCCGAACAGCTGCGACGTCTCGATCCATCACTTACCAACCAAAACATGGAAACTCCGCTGCATCAACCATGCTTGATCTAGGAAAACGAAACGTTCTCGGCATCGGAGTCAATGCGATCGACTATGACGCTGCTGTCGACAAAGTCCTGTCAGCAGCGTCTGATCGGCATCCGATGACAGTCACGGCCTTGGCTGTTCATGGGGTCATGACTGGAGTGACTGATCGTGAGCACCTCTACCGATTGAACCAATTTGATTTGGTTTGCCCAGATGGCCAACCGGTGCGTTGGGCGTTGAACTTGCTTCATCAATGTGATTTACCTGATCGTGTTTATGGCCCAAACCTGACGCTTGAGCTTTGTCGTGCGGCAGCGGAAAAGGGAGTCTCGATCTATCTCTTTGGTGCGACAGAAGCGATGCTCGAACGGTTTTCCAAAAAACTGTGTGAACGCTTTCCCAAACTGGAAATCGCCGGAATGCGAGCCAGCCGCTTTCGGCAACTGAGCCAACAAGAAAGCGACGAATTGGCCGAGGAAATCAACGCCAGCGGAGCAGGGATCTGCTTCGTCGGTCTGGGATGTCCTCGTCAAGAAATATTCGCGTTCGAAATGCGTGATCGGATTCGAATGCCATTGATCGCTGTTGGGGCGGCCTTTGCCTTTCATGCAGGGATGCTTTCCCAAGCCCCGCCATGGATGCAAAAACGTGGCCTCGAATGGCTCTATCGTCTGCTCTGCGAACCGCGACGACTATGGAAACGCTATCTGACAACCAACCCAGCGTTTCTCTGTAGGTTGACGCTTCAAAAACTGGGAATGTTGCATCGCCAAACCGGCTCAGGGACTCAGCCGACGACAACGATCCGATTCGGCTGATCGCCAATGGCGATGCGACGTTGCGTTCGCAACCAACAGTGCAGTGTGATTGGGCTGACTGACTCGTCAGGGACGATCGAGGAATATCAAGCTTACGGTGCGATAGGCAGGCTGTGCGGGTGGCTCTCGTCCACGCATATACCTAGATTCCATCCGCACCATTACACCTGTGGCGACCTAAATCGCTGTCAGAGTGGTTTGGGATATTACTGGCTGTTGCTGGCCCAGAGAGAGAACCGCAGGCTGGCGCCAAGCGGCTGATTGCTTGCCGGATGGTGCCACACACCAACACGACGGGGGCTGTTTCGCACCTGTTGTCGCTCTAGCTTGAAACTCGAAATAGCGGCTACGCCGTAAGCTACTTTGGGTGCGGGCAGTCATGATATCGACAACTTCGATGGATGCCGAAGTCCGAACTCTGGGCTACATTGTCTCCCTCCGCCTGTTTTCCCGCCTGCAATGGAGCGCACAAAAATGGTCATCGGAATCGCCCCCCGCGTTGACTTCGCGTGCAAGCTGCTTCTCGGTAGCCCGGACCACCCTGCGATCACGATCCACTTCCTCAACGCTGTGCTCGGCGGTGATCCTAAGATCACCCAGGTGCAAATCCGCAATCCGATCGCCGGCAAGCGATTTGACGAGGACAAGCTATCGATTCTGGACATCCTCGCGACCGACGATCATGACAGGCTGATTTACATCGAGATTCAGACGACCTTGCCGGCGGGCCTGGCCGAGCGACTCACCTACTACGCGGCGAGCCAGCTGATCGAACAACTCGGCGAAGGCGACAGCTACCGCGATCTGCGTCCTTCGATTGGGATTTGTATCCTCGACGCGATGCTGTTTAGAGACTCAGCGAGCTTGCATCTCGATTTTCAGCTGCGATCGAGGACGGGAGAGCGTCTCACCGATTGCCTGCAAATCCATCTTTTAGAGTTGCCCAAATACGTGCCGGAGACAGATAATGATGTGCCGTCGGACTCGATTAGGCAGTGGATGCATTTTTTCCGGTTCGCCGCGAAATCCACGCCGGAAGAGCTGCACCGCCAGCTTCACGATCCAGTCTTTACCGAAGCGATAGGAGTCCTGGAAATGATCGCCAAGAACCCCGAAGAACGACGATTCTACGAATCGCGTCTGAAAATGCAGCGTGACGAAGAGGCACGTCTTGAAGCTGCCAGAGAGCAAGGGATCGAACAAGGAGTCGAACAAGGAGTCGAACAAGGCGAGGTGATCGGGCGCGTCCGCGTTCTGCAGTCACTCGCCGGTGTCGAGGAATCGACTGTCGAGCAGTTGCGCAACAAGAGCCTTGAAGAGTTGTCCGAGATGGCGGCGAACCTCAAGCAACAACTTCGTGACCGTGGCTGAGCTTGAATTAGCGGGTTTCGAGAATCCTCGCCGTGTTACCATCGCAACCAACAGTACAGTGTGAATGGGCTGACGGATTCGTCAGAGATGATCGTCAAGCTTGCGTTGCGATAGGCAGGCTGTGCTGGTAGCTCTCATCCACGTACATACTTAGATACCATCCGCACCATTACACCTGTGGTCATCTCAATCGTTTGCAGAATGGTTTGCGTTGCTACTGACTGTTGCTGGCACAGAGAACCGCAGGCTGGCGCCAAGCGGCTGATGGGAGAGTCAGTTGTCTATCAGCCGTAACGCGCCAGCGTGCGGTTCACGGTGTTGATGCCCGACCGCACAGAAACCGCAGGCTGGCGCCGAGCGGCTGATGCGGCAACCAACGGGTCAGGCCCGATACAGTTCGGCACGGTTTTGAACTGTAACCGCAAATGGCGGCCTGACCGCTCCCACCAAATATTCTGTGTCCTCCGTTGCTCTGCGTTTCACCTTCCCGATCTTCCGACATCCGATCCAACCCCAAACCAGTTTGCCGCACCGGCATCGACGAGCCCGTCTTTCATGCCAGCAATGGCGGGCGGTATTACTATCGCGAGTTTTCTGTAGCAACTTTTCTTGAATAGCTCGTCGGCCGTTTCAGTGACCTTCCCCCACCATGGCATTGAAGTTCAATTGTCATCAGAATGATGGTCGATGGTATTCGAGACAGGTGTGAGAAGCACACTGTCTTGGCGCTACTCGCGAGTTGCTGCTCGGCCGGCTCAAACCTCACTGACGATCACATTCACTGGCAATCAAGGACTTCGGAATCGATGAATGATGCTGATTCGGAACCGCCCCGCATCCCGGAGCCCGATCCAGATCATTCTCACAACGATGCCTGCCTCGTTCAGATCTACCCGGCCAACGTTATTAACGGCATGGTACGAATTGAAGTCGAGGACTTCATCATCGGACGTCAACACGATTGTGAATTGACGCTTGAAGACCCATCCGTTGCCGATCATCACGCCAAGATTTCTCGTTCTCCTGAAGGATTTCGGATTAGCGATCTCGGTAGCGAAAGCGGGACGTTCGTTGGCGATCACCCGGCGGATTCGTCTGTCTTGCGATCCGGTGACACGGTGCGTGTCGGAACGTTTCTATTCAAATACCTTTCAGCGGGCAGTATTGAATCGCAGTATCACGCAACACTCTATTCCGCTTTGACGCGTGACGCTTTGACAGGAACCATGAATCAGCGTTACCTGCTGGAAACGCTGGAACGATCAATCGCCGCGGCGCTTCGCCAGAACAGCCCGCTATCGGTCGTTATGATTGACATTGATCACTTCAAGACGATCAACGATCAATTCGGACACTTGATCGGCGATGCCGTACTGAAGGAATTCGGCTCTCGGCTGATTCAAACATGTCGGCGTGACGATATGGTTGCTCGTTACGGCGGTGAAGAGTTCTGTTTGCTACTCTCCGCGACCGATGCCAAAGATGCAGTCGATAGTGCCCAAATGTGTCGACAAGCCATTCGCGAATCTGCTTTCTCGACCAGCCAAGGTGAGATCGCAGTCACGGCTAGCTTTGGTGTCGCATGCTTGGCCCCCGACCAACCCGAATCAGCACAGACACTGCTGCGACGCGCTGACGAGCAAATGTATTTGGCTAAAAGAGCCGGACGTGATCGCGTCTGCGGCCCGGCTGCAACAGCGTGATTGACTCGCGACACCGAATCTACGCCAAACCGCGATCGGACAACCTGATGCTAGGTGAGGCCAACTTCGTGGATGTTCTTTCGTACCGCTTCGGCTGAATGTTTGAATGCGGACTGCTCCTCCTCACTTAGCGGCGGATGAAGGATTCGAGTCACTCCTTGGCGACCGATCACTGTTGGCAACGACAAACAGACATCGTCGACACCACAAAATCCGTCTACAAGGACGCTTAACGGAATCGTATGGCGCAAGTCGTAAACGATCGAATCGAGGATTAACATGGTGGCCATCGCGACCCCATAGTTGGTAAAACCCTTTAGCTGAGCGACTTTGTACCCCATCCCCACGGTCTGCCGAAAAATCTCTTCGGTGACTTCGTCCGAAATGAATGTCTCACCGCCGGTCATCGCGACGGACTTGGCAGCGAACTGCGTATCACCATGCTCACCCAAAATGTAGGCGCGAATGTCGTCCGAGTGGATTTGCAGTTTCTCTGATAACATCGCACGATACCGAACACTATCAAGCAACGTTCCCGTCCCGATCACTCTGCTGGCAGGAAACCCAGACAGTTGGATCGCCGCATACGTCAGCATGTCGACCGGATTGGTCACCACAATCAGAATCGCGTCGGGACTACCAGCGGCAAGTTCTGGTACCCATTCCTTCAGAAGCTGATAGTTCTCTTCAGCCAACTCGGTTCGCTTTCGCAGCGCATCGCCATAGGGAATCGACGCGGTAAAGACGATAATGTCGGACCCCTTCGCGTCGGCGATTTCACCAGCACGAATTTTCATGTTCGTGTTCCGCAAGGCACTCGCATGACAGAGGTCCAAAGCGTCGCCTTCGGCTTTTTCAGGCGTGCGATTCACCAACAGCAGTTCGTCAGCGATCGGGTTCATGACGCAAGCGAATGCGATCGCTGACCCCACCCGTCCTGTGCCTACGATAGTAATCTTCATCCGTGTTTCTAATTCAATGCCCGGGGATAGAAATCAGTCAGCATGCACAAAACGTGCTACTACTTATTTGCCTTTTGTTGCTGATACTTGGTGCGATACTTTGCGGCAAGCGATTTATGCTTGCTTCCCAAGTCGACCTTTGCTCCGCGAATAAAGGCATGTGTCACATTCGATTCGGTCTCTAAGATGTTCCCATCACAGACAAACAAAGTGGCGTCTTTTCCGTTGGCGACCGATCCGACACGATCTGCGATTCCCATGATTCGACATGGGGCGAGCGTGATCGCCTCAATCGCCTTTTTCTCTGGCAATCCATAGGCAACTGCGACGGCCGCATGATATGGCAGATTGCGAGCCGCCGATGCTCCTCCGGGGTTTCCAGCCCCCGGACCGCCGATCGCAAATTCGACCCCGGCATCAAGCAATCGCTTTGGAAGCGTGTATGGATGATCGTATGGGTCGTCACGGCGTGCCGGTAATCGATACGTGGTTCGCACGATCACGGGCACCGAATACTTCTTCAGTAGCGTAGCGCACTGTGGTGCGTCGTACCCACCGTAAATGATCGGACGAATGCCCTCCGAAACGCAGAACGCAATCGCGGATTCGATCTCACGTCGATCATCCGCAGCGATAATCATCGGACTCTTTCCGTCCACCACCGCGACCAAAGCTTCTAGACGCAAGTCGCTTGGCGTAGCGTCCGGTGCATCCCTTCGCGCAGCTTGATAGCGTCGAGCTTCATCCAATCGATCTGCGAGTCGTTGCAAACGTTCGTCCCGTTGTTTCGCTCGCTGTTGATCATCGCTGGTGCGTGAATCGAAAGCTCGCCAAGAGACGACAAGTCCTGTGTCAGCTTTTAGCAACATGTCGTTGTTCGTCCAACCGTCCAACTGGATGACCGAACTTTGTCCGCGGATATCTCCACGACGCGGAGCGATCGAAGCCAGCAACACACCGTTTGCGCGAGCGACCGGTATCAATTCGCTATCCGGGTTCACGGCGACGTGAGGCTTTAAATTCCCGTTTTCGTTTCCAACTTCATCGGTATCGACCGTTGCCGGGGTGCTCCCGATCTCACTAAGTCCGAGGTTGGACATCGATTCCATCAAACCCGGATAGACATGCTGCCCGTCGACGTCGATCACTTCGCATCGCTTCGGCAGTTCAACTTGCTCGCCTACCGCAATAATCTTTCCGTCTTCGAACAGCACCGTGCCATTCTCAATCACATCGCCAACGACGGTATGCACCGTTCCACCGACCAAAGCGATCGGTTTACGTTGGGGAGCACCGGGAATCTGGTCGTGCCCATCCAGCGATGCACATTGCAACGAAAGAATCGGCAGCATCACCGCCATCAAGATTGTTGTCAGTGAACTTCTCATCGCTGCACCTCCTCATGTTCGTGTGCCGAATGGTCGTGATCGTCATGGTCATGCCCGTCGTGATCATGGGCATGACAGAACTCGTCGTATCGCAACCATCGGTCTTCTTCATCGACTTCATGGTCTGCTGAATCCTCTGTCTCAACGTCTCCTGCCAAGATGTAATTGATCAGCAGCGAACGCCAACGCTGATCACGGCGACGCAGCTCTTGATCCTGCTTCAAAGTGAACATCGGCCGGCCATCAACCCAAGTCTGCTCACATCGCGATAGTGTCGACAACGGTGGACCGCTCCAGACAACCAAGTCAGCATCTTTGCCAATCTCCAACGATCCCACATGGTCATCAATCCGAAGCTGCATCGCGGGATTAAGCGTCACGAACTTCAACGCCTCTTCGGCTGAAACGCCTCCGTATTTCATCGCTTTGGCGGCTTCGGTATTCATGTGCCGCGCCAGTTCACGATCGTCGCTATTGAATGAAACGTTGATTCCGACTTCATGCATGATCGCGCCGTTGTCCGGAATCGCATCATAAACTTCGAACTTGTATGCCCACCAATCGGAAAAGGATGAAGCCATCGCACCGTGTGCCAACATCCGGTCAGCAACTTTGTATCCTTCAAGGATGTGCTGAAGCGTTCCGATCGTGATCTCGAATTCGTCAAGTAGATCCAGTAGCGTGACGATTTCGTCTTGGCGATAGCTATGACAATGGATCCAGCGTTCGCCCTCTAATATTTCGGCGATCGCTTCAAGTTCCAGATCCACACGTGGTGGCAGGCTGTTGCGACGTCCGGCGGCATATCGTTGATGAGCAGCGTTGTACTCCGCGGCGGCTAAGAAGCGATCCCGCATGATTTCCGGAACCCCCATACGGCTTCCGGGATAGCGATTCGATGGGGTTCGCGAATTACTTCGTTTGACGTTTTCACCCAATGCAAACTTGACGCCTGCCGGAGCCTCCGCGAACTTCATGTCCTGCATCGAGTCACCCCAGCGAAGCTTGATCACTTGATTTTGCCCACCGATGGGATTCGCAGAACCGTGAAGGATGTTCGATGAAGTCAATCCGCCAGCGAGTTGCCGATAGATGTTGATGTCGGAATTGTCGATAAAGTCTCCGACGCGGACTTCCGCAGTTACCGCTTGCCCCGATTCATTGACTCCGCCATCGGTAGCCATGTGAGAGTGGCAATCGATCAGTCCAGGACTGAGGTGTTTGCCTTCTACGTTGATTATCTGACATCCCTTAGGCGGCTTAATCCCCGTGGCAACTTGTTTGACTTTGCCATCGACAACAAGCACATCTGCTGATTCCAGAACGCCCTGCGGACCGCACGTCCAAACGGTTGCGCCACGGAACAGAATCGCGGACTCAACAGCGATAGGATCAACAACGCCGTATCCGCCCAGTGGATAGTTGACTGTGATTTCACTTAGCGACCGAAACGTTTTCGGCTCCTTTTCGTCACCAGAGTTTTTCTTTTCTGGATCGCCATCCTTCTCCGGTTCATCAACTCGGTTCCAGGTAGGCTTGATCTGATCTCCCGAAGGAAGCCGCATCGAAACAAACAATTGAGGCAATTGCTGATCGGACGCTTTGGTGGAAACAACGGTGACACGTGTCGGCCCCTTCGGTAAACGTGAATCGACTTTGGACAAATCAGCCCATGCCGTGATCCGATCAATCGAATGGACAAAGTTCTTCATATCGACTTTCTGTGGCGAAGGCGACTTCTCAGGATCGTCGTTGCTTTCGTCACTTTCATCGTCCGATTGATCATCCTCGTTGGCCGGTTGCTCTTCCGGAGAAATGACTTGTAGAAACTGGCCAGACCATTTCTGCTTGTCTTGCTTCAACCGCATTTGCAACTGGACATCGCTACCATCCCAACGAAGCTTTGCCTGCCAAAGCCCTGAAACTGGGTCATCCGAAACGTCTGGCCGGTGTTGAAAACGCTTCCCGCCAACCCAGGTTTCCAGCAACTTGGTTTTTGGATCGAACAGTTCACCATCAGCAACGATCAAGTTTGCCAAAAAGCCGCTTTGAACTTCCCCGACGAGATGATCAACGCCGAACAATCGAGCAGGTGTGGTCGTCACTGCCGCAAGCGTTTTGTCCGGGGACAATCCGCGTTCAACAGCGGTCCGCAAATTTGCGAGAAACGACTTCGGATCATCTAAGCCGTCGCTCGTAAGACAGATGCTTGCGCCAGCGTCGGACAAACGCTTTGGGTTTTCTGGAGCAAAGTGCCAATGCATTAACTCGCGAAGTTCTACCTCGTCGGCGATCGCTTCACTAGTGACTTCAGGTGCCTTGGGAAAATCCACCGGTACGAGAATCGGGTGACCTGCAGAAACGATCGCGTCGAGGTCTCGATATTCGCGGCCGCTACCACGCAGAATCGCCTGCAAAGCAAATTCGCTTGCCATCTCCGTCGCCCGGATCGCCATCCGTTCGTTGGGCGCATCGAGAATGAATGTTCGCGTCTTTCGATCAGTTGCCAAAGTGGCGAGGTCGTCATTGCGAACCAAAGGCTGCAACCGAGGATTCGCTGCCCTGGCTTGCAAGGACGTTTCATACCAATCTGCATCCAACAGCGTTTGACGCAGTAACGCGACAGCCCCCATCGGCGAATTGGGATACTCATCGCGACGCCGATCACGGGGGACGGTTAGTTGTGCATGCTGAGCGACTTGATCGACGAGCACCCATCCACCGCTGCTTTGGTCGATCAACACCAGACAGCTTGTGCCTTTGATGATTCCACCCCGCGGTGCAACCAGTCGCACGCCGACACCTTGCTTTCGATAGGCATCGTTCTGTGACAACTTTTGCGATGCCACGACAGCATGCCGACGCGGCATGATATTTCCGTTCCAGTGCTTCGCCCCATCATTGGGAATCTCCGGAACATCTATTTCGCTATATCCATCCAGGAATGCTGCGTAGACGTACTTTCCCTGACAATCGATGACCTCCGCCCCCGGCGGAATGTCAATATCATTGGCGACATCGACAATCGTCTGTCCTTGGATCAAGACGGATGTGTTTTTAGATATCTCGCCGGGCCGAACGACCACTGTCGCGTTCGTCAAACAGGTCAGCGACAACGGGTGACTACGCAGCCCTTCAGTTGGACGGGCCTCAACCGGTGTGAAAGCCGAGGTCTTGACCGACTGTGCCAACAGGCTGGAAAGCGGCACGAAGGCAATGAGCATGCAACTCGCGAAGCATCTCAACAAACAGACAGGGTGTGGCATCGAATCCTCGCGGCGCTCGAGTCGACGGTTTCAGTCAAACAATCTGCCGCCAGGATAGTCGATGTTTCTCCAATGTGTTGCCTGCCGCAATCAACGGGCGACCAAGCGCCAGCTACAAAGGGATTGCGTGAGCAGCCGCTCCGAAAAAGTGTTTTTTGTCGATCAATCGCTGCGGATAACTACTCCGTCACCGCTTCGTATTTGGCTGGAATCTTGTATCGGTCACTGAATACATGAACTCGATTGGTGGATTCCCCCTCGGTGGTCACGACCGGTAGCTCAGCCCCACACCAGCCCAAGATGCTCGGTTTGAAGTTCTTCACATCAAAATCTTTGCCACGCAATTGAGAGGCATACCGGCCGCTGCGTCCACCACTTAAGCAATAAACGATGACGGTTTTGTCTTTGTACTTTTGCGACTCTTTCTCAAACTGCTCCTTCGTGATCGCACCCGGAATCAGAGACACAGCGATTTCTTTGTCTGAACGAACATCAACCAAGACGAACGAAGATTCAGCCTTTTCACCTTTCTGCTCCGCAGTCGCTTCGGCAGCTTTTTGCTTGTCCAGCATGCCTTTCAATTCCTTCACATTGATCGTCTCGACTGGGGCGAGCGATGGAAAAACGGCCCCCAACTGAGCCTGAACCGGGCGAGAATCGAGCACCTGGAATTGAAATCCAACCAACAAGAATACGCAAACAACAACCGACGGGGATCTATTCATTTCAGCACTGTAAAAATTGAGTCAACGATCGGCACTGGAATTGCACCTGCTTTAGCAACGTCAGCCTACCTGGCCGGAAATCGCTTGCCGAACAGACTGAAACGATGGGCGGATCTCGCCGCCGCTACAATCGTTGGTGTTCTAAAGCGAAACCGCTAGGGCGGCAAATAGATAAATAGGTGCTAGTTTTTCTAGCTGGTGTCAGTCTACCGTGCAGGTGATGGCGCCTGGGGCAAGGATCTGCTGGATTGGAAAGTCCGTCTTGAACGAACCTTCCGCCAACAGAAAACATTCTGTGACCATTCGCAGAAACCGATCGGCGGTGCGTTCGCCCCAATTGCAGCCGCTTGCCGTTGACACACAATCCCATGCCCACATAGGAGAATTTTCGATGAAACGCTTTTTGATTGCCTTGGCCTTGCTTGCGACTTTCGCGATCACTTCGGAAGTCAAAGCTCAGTACGTGACCCTACGAGCTCCCGTCGTTTCTGCACCGGTCGTCACACCGGTCCGCACCTACGCCGCTTATAGCTACCCAAGTTATGGCTATACCTACTCGGCTTACCCCAGCTATTCGGTTAGCCCAGTCGTTGTTGGTAGCGCTTACGCCACACCGGTCGTATCCGCCCCCGTGGTAACGACGCCCGTCGTGCGGCGCCCAGGCTACCAGTTCTACTCGCCGTACGGCGGGTATGAGTACCGCACCCCCGGCCGCCCCGTTGCCAACACGATTCGTGCACTCGTGCGGTAACCATAGGTACCGGTTCGGTGTTTTTTGGCACCTGTGCGGCGGCGTTCGATGATTGCAACGAATTGCACCGACCCAAAACCAGCGCTCGACACGCGCCAGCCAACGCGGCGATGATGTCGAACCGTAACGCAGCTCAATCGCCCAACAGCTGGCCTCGCAAACGAGGCCAGCTGTTTTCGTTTAATGCTCTCTCGTGAATGGCCCTCTACGTCTACTTCGCCTAAAGATGTATTCCCGCTAGGCTAACAGCCATCTTCGATAGAGCCGCGGGCACCGTCGATAGAGCCACAGGTGCGCCAGCACGGTTCGGTGTCTCGATTCTGTCGAAGCGACAAATCGGCATTTACACGAGCAGGCGGTCCGCATGTCACGCACACTATTTCGCAACGCATCTATCGTTTTCCCCGATTCAGTTCGCCAAGGAGCCTTGCTTATTCAAGACGGCAAGATTCTGGACATCGATGCAAGCGACAAAGCTTCCGCGGACCACGTTGTCGATTGCGATGGCCTACACCTGATGCCCGGCGTCATCGATGACCAAGTCCACTTCCGTGACCCTGGATTAACTCACAAAGAAGATTTATCGACAGCCAGCCATGCCTGCGCTGCTGGCGGCGTGACTTCGTTTCTAGAAATGCCCAACACCAAGCCACCAGCAGTGACTGCCGAAGGTGTTCGCGCGAAGGAACGCATCGCTGCAGAAAAATCGCTCGTCAACTATGGGTTCTATATCGGTGCCACTCCCGACAACGTCGACGAGCTTAATGCGGTAAAAGACGTCCCTGGAATCAAGATCTTCATTGGCAGCAGCACCGGCAACCTGCTCGTTGATGAACAAGCAGCACTGGAACGTATTTTCGCAGAAACAACTCTGCCAATCTGCGCTCACTGCGAAGACGAAACGACCGTCCGAGCGAACGCAGAACGACTCTCAGGCACCAGTGACATCGCTGACCATTCTCGAATCCGAGACGAGAACGCCGCGATCATCGCAACGAAGCGTGCCACGGAACTGGCTCGCCGCCACAAACATCGCTTTCACGTGCTGCATGTATCCACGGCAGCCGAGATCCCATTGGTCGCCGACGGTAGCCCCTACGTGACCAGTGAAATCTGCCTGCACCATATCTTCTTCAACGTTGATGACTATCCACGGCTTGGGTCTCGTATTCAGATGAACCCATCGATCAAAACCGTGAACGACAATGAAGGGCTGTACCAAGCACTGCTTGACGGAAAAATCCAAGTTATCGCGACCGACCACGCACCACATACGTTGGACGAAAAAGCTCAGCCGTACCCGAAAAGCCCGTCCGGATTACCAGCGGTTGAGAACTCACTGGCGCTGATGCTTAACGAAGCCAACAAGGGCCGGTGCACCATCAACCAAATCGCATCATGGATGTCTGACGCGCCAGCGCGCGTCTGGGGCATGATCGGCAAAGGCCGTATTGCCGAGGGCTATGACGCTGATATCGTTCTGGTCGACATGGACAGGTCGAGAACGATCAAGGATGCGGAGCAACACACAAAATCGAAGTGGAGCCCGTGGGACGGCGTTTCACTTCAGGGACTGCCTGTCGCAACATACGTCGGTGGTCACTGCGTTTACGACTGTCGACAAGGCGATGACGCCCAGCATTTCGACGAGGGGTTCCGCGGAAGCAAACTTCGCTTCGATCACTCACGCGGTGGTTACTGGGCGACCGAAAACGGCATCGGAATTGCGGACTGAATTTCGTAGGTCCAGCTTTCTTACCGAACTACTTTCGCGATGCCTTTTCCAAGGCATCGCGAAGCTCCGCCGCGTCGTGCAACCCGACAAGCTGATTGACCATCTTGCCGTTTTTGAACACGGCAAGTGTCGGCAGCGCTTCGATTCCGTACTCATAAGCGAGATTGGGATTCAAATCGATGTCGACTTTGGCAAACCCATAGCTACCGCTTAGTGATTCAGCCAATTCGTCAACGATCGGCCCTTGCTGCTGACATGGGCCGCACCACGTCGCCCAGAAATCGACAAGGACGACTTTATCGGAATCCAAAACGCTCGACTGAAAGTCTGCTTCGTCGATTGATTTTACGAGGCTGGGCCCTGCTGGACGCGAGCCACAACCGCCAAATGTGACAACCACACAGAGGGCGAGTAAGAGAAACTTCGCAAATGCTTGTCGTCTCATCGCAACCGGTTGCCTAAAGAGTTTTTCGAGAGCGGATGGCACGGGACTCGAACCCGCAGCCCCTTACGGGGTACTTCAGTTCCAGTGAAGCTGCTCACCAATTCGCTTACCATCCGGATCGTCCGCAGATTGTATCGTCATGCAGACATCAATGACTAGGCGTCGGTTCGTTTTGAAGGACGCCATTTCTGAACTTATCACATCAAGATCGTTTAATCGAAACCACCCATTCGAACTGACCAGCTGCCCGGTCAGTTGATTCAAACGAATTTCGATCCTGCGATCAACCTTGCATCGACAAAGCGAATCGATGTTTACAAGCTCGTCTTGGCACCACTGATCAGCTTGATGAATTCATCGTTGCTGGTGAAACGCGCCAATTGTTTAGTCAACTGCTCCATCGCGTCACAAGGGTGCATTGACGAAAGTGTCCGCCGAAGCATCGTCACTGCTTCATAGGTTTCTTCGTCATGCAACAATTCTTCGCGGCGGGTACCGGACTGGCTAATGTCGACTGCTGGCCAAACGCGACGGTCGGCGAGCCTTCGATCCAGCACCAATTCCATGTTGCCGGTTCCCTTGAACTCCTGGAAGATCGCTTCGTCCATGCGGCTGTTGGTATCAACCAGAGCGGTACCGACGATTGTCAGCGAGCCGCCTTCCTGGAAAGCACGTGCGGTCGCGAACAACTTTTTCGGAATGTCCATCGCCTTGATATCCAGACCACCAGTCATCGTGGCACCACCACGACCGCTGCGTCCAACCCATTTATTGAACGCTCGCGCCAAACGGGTGATCGAGTCGAGCATGAGGAAGACATCTTGCCCCATCTCGGCCAAACGCCGTGCTCGATCGACAACGAGCTGGCTGAGGCGAACATGGCTTTCGACGTCCATATCCAAGCTACTGGCAACGACCTCGCCACCGACAACGTTGCGGCGCATGTCGGTAACTTCTTCGGGTCGCTCGTCAATCAACAGAACGATAAGTTTCAAGTCCGGGTGATTGGTCGAGATCCCACTGGCGATGTCCTGCAACATCACAGTCTTGCCACTTCGTGGCGGGGCGACGATCAGTGCTCGCTGGCCTTTCCCAAGGGGCGCAAGCAAGTCGATCACACGGTTGGTGATCGGCCGCTGGCCGTGCTCGAGCGTCAACCATTCTTCGGGGTTGATCGGGGTCAGTGAGTCAAAGCTTTTAACATCCGGATACGACTCAGGCGGGATACCATCGACATCAAGGATTTCGCGGACGCGAGGCCCTTGTTGCCGCTTCGCCTGCTGCATCATCGCGTGGATGTAAACGCCTTGGCGAAGCCCGAAACGATCGATCATCGTACCGGGGACAAACGGATCGCTTCGTTCGCGCGAGTAGTTATTGTCCCGACTGCGCAAGAACCCATACCCGTTCGGATGAAGCTCCAGAATGCCTTCGCATTCTTCCATCGGCGCATCACTTGGGATATCCGCTGGCTCACGATCCGACTGGCCGTTTCCACCGCCTCGGCGTCGTCGACGCGAACGAGGTTTGTTATTCCCTCCGCCGGACTGGCCATTGGAGTTCGGGCCGCGACGTGTGGAGCGTTTCTTTTTCGCCATGTTTCGTCCAGAAAGCGTCAACGTGGGTTGGGCAAGGCCAAGTCGTCGCGACAAAGTTCGCAACGACAGGTCAACGCTGAAATAAAGAATCCGCAGATGGAAACGTGAAAAGACCCAATCGGGAAGCTGCGGACATCGTTCCGCGACGGGTCGGTACCAAAAAGTTTGTCTGAACCGGCAGCCAACGGGTGCCGGCGAACTTGGAAATTAATCCTGTTGTAACGTTGCCGAAACGCTGTCATCCGTTGCGGACTGAATCAACAACATTCTCGATCAAGACGGTGCATTTGCACACGCGATCGGCACTGCTGCATTGAGTCAGGCATCATCGTTGGCCGAAAGGCACTTGGGTACGACGATCGGAATGACCGAGTGAATCAAACGAGGTTCTCGCAAGACCGAACGAGTCATCGGCATGCGGAGCAAAACGCCAATTCAGGCTGTTTCACTGAACCCGCGAGCAAAGTTGCCAGTTCCTATGGCTAGGTGGTTTGTCTTCTACCTTGGATCTCAGTGGTTTTTAAAGACTTGGCCTTCTAAAACCCTGATCACCATCTCCTTCCTTTTTCCGTGCACCGCAACCGCTGTGACGCAAGGCTTGCGATCAAGTTGAGATTGAAATCAACTGAGCCCAAAAATTCCTTCGCGAACGATTTCTTCAAACAAACTTTTTGACGGCAGCTGAATCAGCCACTATCGAGAACTCGTCAAGCGAACAGTTTCGGAATTTGCTATCTGGACATCAGAACCTCACCGCAGATAAAAATCAATCCCAATGGGAAACCTGCGGGAGAGTCTTGCTGGGTGTCAACCCAGTCAACCTACAAATCCAATCTCAGAATACGTCGAGGAGCGACGGAGTGAATTGTGTTTGGTACCGGCTTACACACAGTCGACCGTACCAACAAAGCTACGCCGAAATATACCCGCCAGTAATGGGATGTCAAGACGTTCCAGGGAAGACCAACCCAACCGAGGGGCCTGAGGGAGGTTTCCAAACTAGCCTGAAAAGCAATGTTTGGCCCATATCCGCCTTCGCACTGGCGTCAAACTTCGCCCATTCTGTATTTTCCGATTAAGCGTCACCTTGCGACCAGCCGATCTCTTGGACAACGCGTCGCTAGGAATCGGCGGCTGGTCTCTATAATCTACCCAAGGACGGACACAGGAACGCAGGATGCGATACGCCGCGCTATCAATTGTTTTGCTCGCAACAACGTTCGTTTGCTCGAGCCCCTGCCACGCTCAAATCGCTTGGGAAGGCAAACTTCGCGACGCTCACGACAAAGCCCAGCAGCAGAACAAGCTGATGCTGCTGCACTTTTACACCGACAATTGCATCTTCTGCGATCGTCTGGAAGCTGGAGCGTTCCAAGACCCAACGGTCTCGTCCGCAATCAACAAGAACTTTGTGCCCGTCAAAGTCCACGGCGGCAAAAACCCCAAGCTCGCCAAACTGTTCCAAGTCACCAAGTACCCGACTGACGTCATCGTCACCACGGAAGGCAAAGCACTTTCGCACGCTGTTAGCCCACAACAGCCTGCCCGCTACGTCGCGATGCTGGCCTCGACCTACGCTGGCTTTAATCAAAGCGGAACCATGATCGCTGCCAATGCGGCAACGCAAGCACCGGCGCAACCTGCCGCCGCACAAGTCGCCGCCGTTCCACCAGCAGCAACCAAACCAGCCGTCGCAACGAATCCCCCTGCGGCACAAACGGTTGCTGCCAAGCAAGCTCCCACATCGGCGTCTCCGGCAGCGACCGCTCCCGCGACCGAAGCCCTCGTGACCAAAGAGCCTGCGATCGCAACAAACCAACCTGCAGCTGAAAACAGCCTTTCGCTTCCAACAGGCGATCTGCCCGTTCAAGTCCCGGCTTCTAAAAAGTCGGCCATGGATATCCCTGCCATTGCTGCCAACGCACCGGCCAAGCCCGCCGCGACGACGCAGAACAATCAGTTCATGCTGCCAAGCGGAGACCTGCCGCTACCAACCGAGAACAAGTTGGCTCATTCAGACGTTACCGCCACAACGAACGCTGTTGCTAAGTCCGGTACGCATGCGTCAATGGCCGCTGCCCGCCTGGACACCAAGCCGACCACCATCGAAACCGAAAAGCCAGAACTGGCTATCCAAGGGTACTGCCCCGTTTCGGTTGTCAAAGATGGGCAATGGCTCGAAGGCAAGCCGGAGTTCGGCGTGATCCACCTCGGCAAGCTTTACCTGTTTGCCAACAAGCCTGCGATGCAAGCCTTCATGGTTGACCCAATGCCTTACACACCGATGTTGAATGAGATCGATGTCGTGCGATTCTTCGAAGAAAAGAAGATCGTCAAAGGCAATCGCGAATGGGGCGTGATCGACCCGATCCACAATCGCATGTTCTTCTTCGCTGACGAAGCCGCCATGCTGCACTTTGAAGCTTCCTTTGAACGATACGTCGACGCGGCGATTGAAGTCATGGACCAAGCAATCAAAGAATCCAACCCTGGTGTCTAATTGCAAACCGAAAGTACCCAACACGCTCCGGCGTGCTGACAGACTGAGCCTCAGCAGCATGCCGACCGGCGCCACAGGGACTGTGACGGGTACTATCTCACACAGCGCTGCCATAGTACCCAGCACGCTCCGCCGTGCTGACGGCCTGAATCTCAGCAGTATGCCGACCGGCGTCACAGAGACTGTGACGGGTACTATCTCACACAGCGCTGCCATAGTACCCAGCACGCTCCGCCGTGCTGACGGCCTGAATCTCAGCAGTATGCCGACCGGCGTCACAGAGACTGTGACGGGTACTATCTCACACAGCGCTGCCCAAAGTACCCAGCACGCTCCGCCGTGCTGACAAGCCACCACTTCTTGATCGACACTTCGATATCACCATCGCGTCGCCAAGAGACCGATCAGATCACCTACTCGACCCAAGCGTCCCGGCTGACGAATCGCTTGGCTCTTGTGATGGCTGTGCATACGTGGGACGAATACCGCTAGCGATCGCAACACCTGCGATCAACGAGACGATCGCGATCGAGACCCAAACAACTCGCGCCGTCGTCATCCCGTACCGATCAACAATCCGAGCGATGGTTCGCAACCGATAGGGCTCCTGCCATGGCCCGACCGCGATCGCGAAAGCCGATGCAGACCCGAGCATCGCAAGGCAAGAGACAAAAAGATCGTTGTAGTTGATCATCACTACTGAGGATGCTTCTTCAAAGCATCAGCGAACCAGTCAACAAAATGGCAAGACTCTAGACGTCACTCCGTCGCATATGGCGACGCAATGACCGCAACTGAACTCGGGCACTTTCACAGTCAGGAGAGATGTCCAAGCAACGCTCTAAAGATCGCGCGGCGACATGATAATGCCCCGCAACCATCTGGCATCGGGCGAGAGCCTGCCAAGCGCCATAGTGATAACGGCTTCTCCACAAGCAAGAAATGTACGACTGAGCTGCCTTGGCGTGATCGTCCAAACCTTGCCAACAGCATGCCAACTGAAAGTGCGCCTCGGCATACATCGGTGCCTGACCGGCAAGAATCATTGCCGGCGCCAAGGCCGCGGCATATTCACCACCATCGGTCAAATGCATGACCTTCAAAAGCTGCTGATGATGCGTCGGTGAAGCGTCTCGCAACAGCAGTCCACGGAACGAATCATCCGCGACCAATCGCACACCACGGTCCTGGTCACACAAGGCGCGGCCGAGCGGTTCGATCGATCGTGTATTACCAAGCATGCCCAACGCCATCGCGGCGGCTCGCCGCAATTCGACATCACCCTGGGCGAGCAATCGCGCAAGCGTCGCGGGTGAATAATGTTCGTTGACTTCGGCGGCGTACTGTGGGGCGTCAGACGTGTTCAGGAGGCGCCGATAGGCGGTGGCCAAGCGGGGCGTTCGCACAAGAGGTGAAGTCACAATGGCTTCCGTCGAGTTAAGGAGCAATCCAGGTGCAAGTCGCGTGTTATACTAGGCGTGCGGGTGCGGCGGGCAACCGAACGCTCGAAGATTTTCTTCATCTTCGTTGGAGCTACTCTCCGGCAACGTTTTGCATCATGCAGTGCTTGCTAGGTCGTTTCGTGAGGTGGCGTTTTAAGCGGGACAGTCATTGAACCCGAGCTGAAAACGTAATCCAGTTGTCGCTCGCCACGATGATCGTCCGAAAGACTGCGGTCAGCGCCGCTCGCTCTACCGGAACGCACGTCGAAACCATTTCAAATCATCAGTCTTCAGACAAAACCTAGTTGATGGGTCCGAGTCTAGTTGCAACAACGCCCATCCACAACACACCCAAACGCATTGGATGCTGTTCTGTTTGTTGGTTGCCGGACATCGGGACAATTCCGAGTTTGCTGGTTCTTAGCCAACACCCCGGTGCTCCCCACCCATTAGAGATGCCTCGATTTCGCCGCTACAAATGAACCGATCCGCACTCATTTCGATACGCTGGCTGATCGCCGTCGCGATAGGCTTCGTTTCAGCCCAAGCCAGCCATGCGGATGATGCTGATCGACGAGCCCCGTTGGTGCAGCGGCTATTGGAGCCACATAGTGGGCAAATTGATGGACAATCTCTTCGCATCGCCGTTCAGTTGGTCGGCGACATCGGCGACCAACCGGCTCGCCATCTAAACATCTGGATCGACCGCAAAGTCAACCCAGACACCCTGGTTTCACCCGGCAATCTCGGACCAACCCGGTTCGCTTCGCTGGAAAAAATCGCCGAGGCGGTCAACTGCAAGGTTTACCCAATCGACAATTGCATCCTTTTCGGAAGACCTCAGTGGGTCGCGAAGCTGTCCCAAGAATTGTTGCAAACCGCTGCTTCGGCACCTGAACAAAACGATCCAATTAATTTTCGATCGGACACGATCAGTGTTTACTGGCCGGACTTAACCACCCCTCACGACGCCTTCGAAGCGATCCTTTCGCAAGCCTCTACAGGCTCAAACTTGACGCACGAAGTGGTGTCTCGGAGCTTCACACAACTTGGCCTGACGCCCGATTTGCCGCATGACCTCTGGCCAGCAACGTCACTCGTCGAGATCAACCCACTGGTTGCGGCTACCTTGGTCGCTGGACAGTTCCAAGATTTAGAAGCAAAACAAGCAGAAGCAATCAAATTCGAAAGGTGCTACCGATTCCCAAACGTCAAAACGCAACTCGAAAAGCTACGGCAACGTGACCCTGCGGCAAAGCTTCGACTCGAGCGAGATGGTGCGAACCTGCTCGCCGACTTCGACACGCACCGCGAACTCTTTTCGCAATTGCTGGCGTCTGAGACAAAGGACAAAGCGAACGACGCAGCTGCCGAGAAAACGAATGAAGGGAATCCTCTACAACGGCTTAAAAACGATTCGAGGACGTTCACCCTGACAGTCAGCAATAAACCGACCGGTGCGGTGCTGGCGCAGCTGTTTTCGACGGCCAAGGTGGACTACGAATTTGCCCCCACAGCGAACCCAGAGCTAACCAATCTGATCTCTTTCGAAGCCAAAGATCAAACGCTTTGGCAATTGGTCCACTTGATCGCAAAGAAGTCTTCGTTGAAGATCCAGGCGGCCGAGCAAACATTGCTAGTTTTGCCGCAACGGGACTAAACGGTTCTGGCATTTACAATCGCCACGACTGAAACCGCCAAGGGGCCCCGGACCGCTAGAGGTGGATCGCTAAAGACAACGCCTGACGTTGACGCGACCTTGCACCGAACCGCCTAGGGCTTGCAGCGACCACTTTCGAAGCGCAGCAGCCTCGCCCCCGTCGGCCCCTTTTGACGACGCCGGCGTCCTAACGCGACCGGCGCAGAAGACGGCAGTCTCCCATTCCCCTATCCATTACTCACGAGAAAACAATTGGCGATCCCGTCGGATACAACAGCGATCGCCAACGACGAATCAACATGGTCGAAAACATCCCCCTGATCACTCACCACCATGACGGTTTGACGATCGAGGGTTACTCGCGCGCCGCGGTACAAACCTGCTGGCGAATCAACGAACTGAAAATCCTGTTCGATGTCGGAGCCCAACCTTGGGACTTCATGGGAACGTCGACACTGTTTATCTCACACGCGCACCTGGATCATATCGCGGCACTTCCCTCGTATGTTTCGCGTCGCCGAATGATGAAGATGGATCCTCCGGTGATCTACCTTCCTGATTCCGCAGTCGACGAAGCGTGGGACATGCTACAGAACTTCCGCCGCCTCGACCGAGGCCCGATGCCATGTGAACTGGTCGGCCTGATGCCTGGTGACCAAATCGAATGCGGACGCGAATACCTAGTCGAAGCGGTACCGACGCGACACACAATCACTTCACTCGGCTTTGTCGTATACCAAAGGCGTCATAAGCTAAAACCGGAGTTCAGCAGCCTGTCCGGTCCCGAAATTCGTGACCTAAAACTTTCGGGCACCGAAATCAGTACCGAAATTCGCGTTCCCGTTGTTGCCTACACCGGCGATACCTCACCGCCCGGACTGGACAACAATCCGGAGTTTTACAAATCCAAGATTCTGATCAGCGAGATGACATTCGTTGCCCCGGAACATCGCAAGGAGAAAATCCACAAGCATGGACACATGCACGTGGACGATTACCGAAAGCGGAGCGATCGTTTCGAAAACGAACTGGTCATCGCGGGACACCTCAGCACTCGGTACCACGATCGACAAGTTAAAACGATGGTCGAACGTGCTTTACCGGGAATGCTGAATGGTCGAATGAAGCTATGGATCTAGTTGGTTGACGATTACTCCACCGTCTTCTGATTCAGCACCGGCCACCACCGGTGCTGTTCTTTTGCGCCACAACAAGATCGACGCGAAACACACCGCGAATACTGCCGCACTGACTTGATAAAAGGTCAGGCCCCAAATCCAGTCGGGTTCCATACGCCAGTACTCGCTGACAAAGCGAAACACGCAGTAGCTAATTAAATAGATCAACATCCACTGTTGACGACACCACCGTTTGCCTTGGCCATAAAACGCGATTGCGGCAAAAGCCAAGTGAAAGACCGATTCATAAAGTGGCGCGGGATGCCGCAAAACTTCCGGCGAACTGGCCATGCGTGATGTGATCCCCCAAGCCCCGCCCGTCGGAATCCCGTAGCAACAACCGTTGCAAAGACATCCCAATCTGCCGACACCGATGGCAACCGCCACAGGAATGACAAATCGGTCGCCGGTGCGTTCTTTGACGTACAGCGACCATTTGGCGACCTCGACGCCCACGTAGCCGCCTGCTAGTCCCCAAAGCACGGTCTTTCCGTCGCTCATCCAAACACCAAAGAAACCGAATTCAGGCGAAGCGCCGATGATGAACGGTACTTTGGCAGCGAATGTCGCGCCGACCAGCCCACCGATCGCGACACCCCAACGCTGAACAGAATTCATTTGACTGGGGCCACGATGACGTCGATAGATCACGCCGGCAATGCATGTGGCAATCACCATAAACGCAGCGTAGCCGACTCGCCCCCAATCGATCATTCGGCCTGCCCCTGATCGACCTGCCCCTGATCGACCTGCCCCTGATCGACCTGCCCCTGATCGACCTGCCCCTGATCGACCTGCCCCTGAGGCGACACTGAAAGCTCTGTTTTCAACGGCGGCAACGACAGATGCCCTGGTCGATACAACGTGTTGTAGGCACAGAAGGGAACCACGTGACCACTGGGCAACACGTGGTGGGTGCAGCATTTCATCAGCTGCCGAACATCAAAGTTATACGCATCTAAGAAACTGGTGATCGTGATGCGGAACATATCTCGCGCGCTCGCTTCACCGGACAAGACCTTTGCGAAGAACCGATCTAAGACGGGATCAAACCCAGAACCCGATTGGTCGCTAACATTTCCGGAGGGCCGATCGCCTAATGAAGTCAACGAAACGACATCCCCGCAATCACAATCGCTACCGCAGTGACTTGCCCGCGACAAGAAAACTTGGATCAACTGCTTTGCCCGGTCCGGCGTAAAGCTAATACCGCCAGCGATCAAATCCAGATTTTCAGCAACAGGTGCCGCCCCTGAGAGCGGGACAAGACGGTCAGCATCTCGGGCAGCAAGCAAGATCTGATGGCAGTTCGGGTGGGCGCAAGGCAGTGGCGCAAAGTCAGTCGACGTTATCATTCCTGATGACGCTTCGGCCAAACCATTGATCACATCAGGAAATGTGACTCGATCTTCCAATTCGTCGGCCTCTAAGTGTCTCCCGCTGTACGTTGCCGGCTGCAAACTCAGTCCAGTTACATTGGGCCGCGTTAGAGCCTCTTGCAACAAGGACTCATAAAACCGATCGGGTAGCGGCGCGACTAAAGTTGCCACCAACGTGACGTTCAACCCCGCCTCTTGAAGCCGATCGAGTGCACGCCGTTTTTGATCGATTAGATCTTCGCCACGCAGTCGCGATACCGTGTCACGATCGTCGCCATCGAATTGAAGGTAGATTTCCAGCCGGTCACGATGCTCAGCCAACCGCTGCACCAAAGAAGCGTCTTTGGCGAAGCGTATTCCGTTGGTGTTGATCATCACGTAGTCGATCGGCCGGGCAAGTGCTTCCTGAACGACGGCTTCGAATTCCGGATGCAACGTCGGTTCGCCCCCCGACAACTGACAAACTTCGGCATGGCCTTCGCATTCGACCAACCGATCCAGTGCGGCGATGATCTGCTCAAGTGAATGGTCTTTGCCGTGCGGCGTGCTACTGGCAAAACACATTGGGCATGTCAAATTACATCGGTCGGTTAGCTCGACCAGTCCGATACAGGTGTGCTGCTCATGCTCTTCGCAGAGTCCGCAATCGTGCGGACAGCCTTTGTTACTTTCCGTACTTCGAGAGATTGGCAGAACACTTGCGGTATGCCCTTCACCTCGATCCCACCAATCGATATCGCTACAGACGAAGTCTTCACGCACGCCATGCTGCGGGCATCGCTTGCGAAAGTAGACTCGTTTCCCGCGAACGATAATCTTTGCAGACACAACGTCCATACATTCAGGGCATAGCGAATCTGTCGTCCCAAGCATGACATGCTCAGCGCGAGGCCGTTGGTCAAACGCCGGTTTTCGGTCCAAGTGTTTCATTGCGTGTTCTGAAAATTAAATGGCGAACTTCAGCTCTATCGCGGCATGCGATACGGCACGAACTCATGGCATTGGACGAAGAACGGCTATGATGACTTTGGCGGAGCATTTGGGGAATCGCTTGAACCTTTCGGCGTCCCCGGCAAAGTCGGCCAAGCGTCTTCTTCGTACGCTTCCATCGCATAGGTCGGCTTGCCTGTATCCAGTCGTCTCGCGATGCCCCGGACGGTGACCGCGAAGATCAATAAAACGACAATGTGTGCGGTGATACAACCAAGCCCAAATGCGAACGACTCAGCCGATGTAGAGATCGCGGTGACGACGGTGACAAAGCCACAAACCGTCATGTAGAGAATGAAGAAGGGAAACGCTAAGGCGAATCCGAAAATCGCCCGAGTAATCTTGCGCACAGGCGTCCCCGGCAATAACGCCGACACCAAAGTGCAACTGCCACCCCAGACGATGATCAGCAAAAGGATCATCGATTCACCCATGTTGCTGGCACCACCTAAGACCCCGAGCATCAACAGGCCGCTAATCGCCGCGACGATACCGACAGTCTTCATCTTGCCCGGAAAATCCATCTGGCTTCGCTCGACCGGTGTCACAGCTGAATCGCCAACATCCAACGCGGATTGGTATGGATTGGACTCTTCATCTGAATTCGACATGGCGGATCTCGCGTAGTTCAAATCGACAGGGTACGACGCCCCAGCTCTAAAATGTGACGAATCTAAGATACCGTGTTTTGAATAACCTGTATCTTGCGAACCCGTTCGCGGACATCGGCACAACCGTCCGGCCGAGGGGACAGCTGGAGGTAGCATGGTGGCCAAAGCTTCGCCTGGGTTGTTAATCTATCTATCATGCGACGACCATCCAATCCAAGCCCCGTTCGACGCCCCGCCAACGCGCGTGCGGCCTTCACGCGAGCACCAGTGCTCGAGCGTGAGGAGTATGTCGAGCAATCTCATCTTTTCGGCCTACTTCACGAGCAGACGGGCACGCGTTCGCCCATTCAAGATCTGCTTGAACAACTTCGTCACGAGGTGCTAGCCACAACGCGACTTCCGATGGCGATGGAGTACTTGCTTACCGAAGTGAGACACTCAGGACTGCTTGGCCCAGCAATGCACCAACTGTCGCATTACTTCACGCCCTTCCAAACGTTCCTGATTGACCAAAGCGAACTGGATACGGGGCGATTCATGATGCATACCGCATTCAAAATCATGCAATCAGAGGCAGAGTACCGCGTCGCTGATGCATCACCGGCAGGAATGTTTTTCTATCAATTTGAAGTGCTTTGCCGAAACCGACTGAGCTACGACTTGGGACTGACCGCGATGAGCGGTGACCCGATTTTCGATGACACCTGGAGCAGCTGGATTCTCAAACTGCGTGCAGAAATCGGATTGGTTGACTTCGCCGACCTTGTATTTCTGGCAAGCGAAAACTATCGCGCCAAACTGAAAGCCGCAGGCAAACGAGGCGAAGACAGCCCATCAGCTGACAACAAAGTCACCTGCTTGTTCGGCGACAAAGAAGGACGAATCGCATTTGCCAATCGCCGCAAAGACCCGCTGTATCTATTTAGTGCGTTGCAACGACACCTTGGATACCCAACCGTCCCCAAACCTCAACCGATCGACGAAACCAACGAGCTTATTCCACAGATGGCGCGTCGCATTGAACGCTTGGAAGCACGCATTCAATTGATGGAAGAGGAACGTCGCCAATCGCTGGACATCACGAAGTTCTACGAACAGAACAAACACCGAGTGAACTTTCCCGATTGATCAGCAGAACACCGTGTTTCTAAAGTACACCGTGTTTCTAAAGAACTGCCGACGGTGCAGCATAGGGATTGATGCACTGCGAATCATGACGTTGCCCATCAACGGCAAGTTCACGATGCTGATAATCAGGGTCCCACATTTCACACTCGGCACCCTTAGCGATCTTCTCGATTTGCGCCGCAAGCTTCACAGCATCTTCGTGGCGTTTCTTCACTGACAACCGTCCCAAAGGGCAATCGCGTCGCGAAATGGGGAACTCGTCGGTCCCCTTTTCTGTTCGCACAAATACATGGACGTAGTGCAGCTTGTGAAAACAGCCAGACGGCCGGATCGTCTTCACGGAAACACCGAGGATTGAATCTGCTGGGAAATCGTATCGGGCCCGGTCTCCTTCCATGACCAAACCGTCCGCTGTAATGCGAACCAAAGCGATGTCCGAAGCAGATTCCAACTTGGGCAGCACCACCGCCTGCATCGAATCACGACGAACATACTCGCACATCGGTACTTCACCGACCCAGCTGACATCGAAACTCGAGCCTGTCTCCTTAAACCGATTCAGAACTCGCCGACGAAGACGAGAATCCAGCCAAAGATTCATCGGCCACTCTGGGAAACGCGTTGCCCAGATGACCAAAGCGACGACGGTTGTCAGGACCGATAGCGACAGGACTGCCGCGAATGTTTTGACATCCAGTGAACCAAATACATTCACCGCAAGCACCAGCGGCAGCAACGAGCCGACAAATCCGATCGCGATCGGGACAAGCATCAGAAAGACATTGCTCGCCAAAGTGAAACCCAACGACAATGCACGCCCACGGACTTGCTTGATCGGCGAGATCTTACCCAGGTGAGATGTGTCAGTTGCGTGTTCCATCTTTGTCGATGATGATTCGCGGCAAACGATTTCGATTCCGCCGACCACGATATCACAGCGACATTAGTGATCCGCCACTGAAATCGCCGAACTTTATGCAAGAAGCCCGTCGCCGGTTGGGATTGAAAGGGCAAACCCAAGCATTGCATGCCGGTCACCCCGAAAAGCCGCAGCCCTCTAGGACTCCTGCATGGACATCAACACATTAGCCGAACACGTCTACAAACGCCTTGCCGAACGAGAGGAAAAGCTTGCGCTAGCGGAAAGCTGCACTGGCGGCTTGATCGCGGCCACGCTCGCGACGATCCCCGGCGTTTCGGCCTACTTGGCCGGATCGATGGTCGTTTACCAAGAAGCTTCCAAGCGTAGCTGGCTCGGCGTTGCCGAAGACACGCTGGCCGAGCATACCGCGGTCAGCGCTCCGGTTGCACACCAAATGGTTACCGGCGTGATGCAGCGAACACCGCATGCCGATATTGCCGCATCCATCACCGGACACTTAGGCCCTAACGCCCCCGAAGGTTTCGACGGGCTTGCCTACATCGGACTTTGCCGCCGAGGCGACGCCCCAAAAATCGTCCAGATCGAACTGGCAAAACCCAAGCGTGTTGCGCGACAACGCGAGGCAGCAATGCGGGTCCTGGAATTGCTGCTGGAGTTGTAATTTTCGATCACCTCGCCAGCATATCTGAACCGATCATCAAAGTTCGACAGGCTGTTTCGGGGTCCAAGCCGTCCTGACGTCTCCAAAAGCCCTTACGCAAAATGCAAAAAAAGGCAAATTGGCGTTGACGGTAAGGGAGTGTGGACGCATATTCTTCGCTCCCCGGCAGGCCAGCTGTTTGTGTTTGCTTGGGAAGTGGGAGAATTTGCCGCCGAGGCGTTTCCTCGGGCCCGGTGATTTTGCTAAAACCACCCGACCTTTTAACAAGGCTCGTGACCATATGGGTAAGAAATCAAAGCGGTATCGCGCCGCGCTCGCTAAACAACCATCCGCACTGTTGCCTCTTGACGAAGCCGTCAAGACGCTGAAGACGTATGACTCGACTAAGTTTGACCAAACTGTCGAAGTCCACATGCGTCTGGGTGTCGATCCTAACCAGGCCGATCAGATCGTCCGTGGTTCGCTGGTACTTCCGCACGGGATCGGCAAGCAACAACGCGTCGTCGTCTTTGCCAAAGGCGATGCAGCTAAAGCTGCTGAAGAGGCAGGTGCTGACGAAGTCGGCCAAGAAGACCTCGCCAAGAAGATCAAAGACGGCTGGACAGATTTTGATGTCTGTATCGCTGCTCCCGACATGATGGGGCTGGTCGGTCCACTCGGACGTGTCCTTGGTCCTCGTGGCTTGATGCCCAGCCCACGTGCTGGAACCGTCACCCCGGACGTCGCCAAGGTCGTCTCGGAGTACAAAGCGGGTAAAGTCGAATTCCGTAATGACAAGGGCGGTAACGTCCACGCAATGGTCGGCAAGATGAGCTTCGAAGATTCGAAGTTGGTCGACAACATCAATGCGTTCATAAAGTTTGTCGACAGCCTGAAGCCTCAGACCGTTAAAGGCACCTACCTCAAAGGTGTTGCGATCTGTGGAACAATGAGTCCCAGTGTGCGTGTGACTTGTTAGTCGATCTGTCTCCGCTTTCCTTGTATCCGTGAATCGATTCGATGAGTAAGTACGTCAAAGACCTCGTGACCCGCGACATCAAGCGGCGATTGGATGGCGTGGAAGACGCCGTCCTGGTCAGCTGCGTGGGGATGGACGCGAACACGACGAACGAACTACGCGGTGAGTTGGCCGAAAAGAACATCACGATGTTTGTCGTGAAAAAGGCTCTCGCCCGCCGCGCCGCCGAGGGAACCAACTTGGCCCCCGCCTTTGAAGGCGCTAGCGGCTCTATTGCCGTTTGCTTTGGCGGCGAAGACTTTGTCTCGCTGGTCAAAGAAGTTGTCCGCTTGGACAAAGACGAAACAAAGTACGCCAAGTTCGTCGCCGAAGGCGGCGTGATGGATGGCGAACGTTTGGATGCCGACGGCGTGAAAGCCGTTAGCAAATGGCCTAGCCGTGAAGAACAAATTGCGACCCTCGTCGGCCAAATCCTTGGCCCAGGAGCGACGTTGTCCGCCGCCATGCTGGGTCCTGGAAAGATGCTCAACAGCCAGCTGAAGAAAATCAGCGAAGGCGAAGGCGACGAGTAGTTCGCCAATACCGAACCCTAACGTTTACCTACAACCGATTATTCGTTTAACAAGGGAAACCTGTCATGAGTGAAGAAGGTGCAGCTGTTGCTGAATACAGCGACGATACCAAATCGATGGGCGATAAGATCGCCGAACTGACCCTGAAACAAGCCAAAGAACTGAGCGACTACCTGAAAGACGTTCACGGCATCGAGCCAGCTGCTGGCGGAGCTGTGATGGTCGCAGGCGGACCGGCTGGCGACGCTGCTGAAGCAGAAGTCGAAAAGACCGAGTTCGATGTCGTCCTGACCGGCTTCGGCGACAAAAAGCTGAACGTCGTCAAGGTCGTCAAGAACCTGACCGGCGCTTCGCTGATGGAAGCCAAAAAGATGGTCGAAGGCGTTCCTGCGACCCTCAAAGAAGCTGCTCCAAAGGAAGAAGCCGAAAAAATCAAAGCCGAGATCGAAGAGGCAGGTGGTTCAGTCGAACTCAAGTAGTTCGAACTACCACCCCGCTCGATCGCTCGAATTCCCGATCGGTTGTACACTCAAGAACCCTGTTTGGCATCGTTGCCAGACAGGGTTTTTGTTTGCGCGCTGGGAATGACGGAGCCAGACCGATCCGAATCGGTCGGATCCGAATCGGTCGGATCCGTCAGATCGGTCCAATGCGTCGGAAACACCCAACCAAACTAGACCGAAATCACACGCTCGACCTTCGGTTCGCCGTAGTCTGCACCTGCGGTGTACACCACCAAATTCTCACGCACTTTTGCAACACCGCAGCTATGGGTGTGCCCGCAGTACACGCGCACTTGAGCGTCTGGCCGCTCTTCGGCGAAGCTCCGCAGCACTTCACCAATGTGACCACACACAAAAAACGGCGCCCAATCATCATCTGTCGTCTGACCGTTGTACCAACAAGCCTCACGAAACGGGGGAACGTGGGTTGCGACGTGAACCACCTCCGCAGACGGTGGTATTGAGCGGAGCTTCGATTCCAAACGCGATGCGGAATCCCCACCAAGCTCACTTAGCTTTGCGCGCCAGTTCACCGGGTCAATCTTGTAGAAGTCTTCGATCAGCGCGAAGTCATTCAGCCTGACCGGCGAATTGTCATAATCACCCACCGTCGCATCGCCCCAGCCATCATCGCCGACGAGATAGCAATTGCGAGTTATCTCCAGCGGTGCGCTATCAGTCAAATAGACCAAACTCGGCTGGTTCCGAGTCATTGACGTTACCATCCGGCGCGTCGCAGCAACCGATGAACCATAGTAGTCGTGGTTGCCCAGAACAAAGTAAATCGGAAGGTTAAACTCTTCAGCGATCCGGCTGAGCTGAAAATACACGTCTTCAGCTTCGGAAAGGTCTCCAGTGATCAACAACCCTGACAGTTCGCTGCGCTGGTGCATCGCCACCCATCGATCCCAGGCAGCGAAATTTGCATGGTTAAGATGAATATCGGATGACCACGCCAACTGCACCGACGCCGCCGGACCGACAGCACTTTGGCCTCGCCCGGTAAACACTGTAGGTGGATTGGTCATAAGCAGTACGACTTGCTGCGAAGCTAAATTGCTTTTCGCGGAGGTGCGGCAGAACCGGGTTCCGACCGCAAGACGGCAGGAGCCCCTTGGAAACCAAAGTTATAAGAAGAAGTGCTATCGAGCGGCAAGCGAGCCGAAACGGACAGCGGACGGTTTCCAATTGAACCGCAAGCACAGGCTTCGCGGTTGATATCTGGCGGAGCGAGAATCGCTCCGCCAGGAAAGTTGAAAATGCTTATCTAGCAGCAGCGGCGATTACTTGGCAGCAGCGGCGAGCGCGTCTGCCTTATCGGTTGCTTCCCAGGTGAAGGTATCGCCTTCGCGGCCAAAGTGACCACCCGAAGTCGTTGCCTTGAACACTGGTCGGCGAAGCTTCAGGTGCTCGATGATGCCAGCTGGCGAAAGCGGGAAGTGCTCACGCACCAATTCGCAGAGTTTTTCGTCCGCAACAGTCCCGGTGCCTTCGGTATCAACGTGAACACTGACGGGGTCGCTGACGCCAATTGCGTAGGCCAACTGAACTTCGCAGCGTTCGGCAAGTCCGGCTGCAACGATGTTCTTGGCAACGTATCGAGCCATGTAAGCAGCACTGCGGTCAACCTTTGTTGGATCCTTGCCGCTGAACGCACCACCGCCGTGGCGGCCCCAACCGCCGTAGGTGTCGACGATAATTTTTCGTCCGGTCAGGCCGCAGTCACCATGAGGCCCGCCGACCACAAACTTCCCGGTGGGGTTGATGTGGTACTTGATGTCGCCTTTGTCCAGCTCGGCAGGCAACGAAGGCTTGATGACTTCGTCGATGATGAATTTTTGGATGTCTTCGTTGCTAACATCGGGATCGTGCTGAGCACTGACCACAACGGTATCAATTCGGACAGGCTTGTTGCCGACGTATTCGACAGTGACCTGGCTTTTGTTATCCGGACGCAACCAAGAGACTTCTTTGTTGAAGCGAGCTTCGGTGATGCGGTTGATGATGCGGTGCGATAGCGCGATCGGCAACGGCATCAACTCAGGGGTGTCTTTACATGCGTAACCGAACATCAACCCTTGGTCGCCAGCGCCGATGTCTTTTCCGCTGCCGCTATCGGAGTCAACACCCTGGGCGATGTCAGGGCTTTGTGTGTCAAGGGTCACCATGACGGCACAGGTGTCGCCACAAATCCCCATCTGATCATCGGTGTAGCCGACTTCATTGATGGTTTGGCGGACGATATCGGCGTAATTGACCTTCGCTTCGGTCGAGATTTCACCAGCGATGATCGCGACGCCCGTGGTCACCATCGTTTCGCAAGCGACCCGGCTCATCGGATCCTGTTCGAACAAGGCGTCGAGAATGGCGTCAGAAATCCGGTCAGCGAGCTTATCAGGGTGCCCCATGCTGACAGATTCGCTGGTAAACAGAAAACGAGCTTCGCTCACAATGTGACTCCGGGATAGGGGCATAACGATCGGCTACAGACCCCCGAATGGAGTCTCATTAGCCAGAGGGACAATGTGACAGACAAAGAGTTTGGCAGGAAGTGCCACACGCTTGGCAATCACAATCACCGCGTATTTTCGCGGCCCAGTCTTGATTCGCGGCCCAATGGTTTTTTCGCAGCCCAATGGTTGACGTTACAATGGGACATTCAAACGACATAACCTAATTTCAAACGTCATTCCTGAGAACCACATCAGACTGATCTCCGGTTGGTTTTCCAGCCGAATATTTTCCGGGCAATACCTTCGTTGGAGCGGGAATCGCTGACGAAATGACTGCGGATGGAAAGACGAGTTTTCGGTACTGTTAAATCCACCTGTCGGTGTTCAAAAACGGTTGCTTTCCGACTGGGCCGATCGATAAACACTGGCCTCATCCATAGACAAACAGTCGCTAACTGCTTCATTATCGTCCGATAGAGAATTCACGCTCCGTGTCGCAGAAATCCGTGTCGCAGAAAAAAGTCATTCGAGCGCCAAATGAAGCGGCGATTAAAAACGCCGAAATACCCGAGGTTCGCACTCGCTCGACACCGCCGATGCTGCTTTCGCTGGGACTACATTTAGTAGCGCTCGTTGCCATCTTCATGACCATTCAATCGGTCCCCAAAGGTTCCGGCGATGCACCGGATCGCCCGATCGGAATCGCAATGGTGCATCGATTACCCGACCGCGATACTTATCAAGAAGTTCAACCGACCCCGGATTCGAAAACCGATCAGGATGCGTCAACCACTGCAGCAGCGGCCGCTGCTGCAGCACCACCGGCTGACCTCAGTCCGCCGATCGACTTGACCGGAATATTGTCGGCAATGGAATCCACTCCGGCCCCACTAAGTGGCTCTGGAATCGCCGGTGACACGCAACTCGATGGCGATTCGGTTGGTGAGGGATCTGGATCGAAACCCATCGGAAAGCTGGGAACCGAAACGACCGCAAAAGTCTTCGGTGTCTCCGGAACCGGCTCACGATTCGTCTATGTGTTTGACCGAAGCGACAGTATGAATGGCTATGGTGGTCGGCCACTTCAACGTGCCAAGACCGAACTGATCCGCAGTTTGAAATCGCTTTCAGAACACCAAAAATTTCAAATCATCTTTTACAACGAGAACGTCAAACCTTTCCAACCTTCGGGGATGGCGCTGACCATGGTCGAAGGCACCGAAAGCAACATCGAACGAGCAGAACGCTACGTCAACTCCATTCGTGCGTTCGGTGGAACGAAGCACAAAGGCGCCCTGTTGATGGCGCTGCGACTATCTCCGGATGTGATCTTTTTTCTTACCGATGCACACATCCCGAGGCTTTCCAAGTTAGAGATGTTGACGATTGCCGATCGAGCGCAGCGATCCGGAACAACGATCCACACCATCGAATTCGGCAACAAACCCGCTCCCGATCCTGGAACGTTTCTTCGTGAACTTGCGGAGATGAACGAAGGGCAATACCAATACGTTGATGTCAATCAATTTCAACAGTCATTGCCAAACCAGTAGTACCAGACAAGTCGTACCGCCTTGAATGATTCGCCAATCAATGTCTCTGCACACAATGGCCTCCCAAATGGGAATGCTGGTTGCCTTACTTGCGATACCAGTGAATGCCCAACACCGGATCCAGCTCGAACCGAGTAAACCGACGAGCGATTCCGCAGATCGAGCAACCTGGTTTCCAAAACCGCTTCAAACTTATAGCGGCACCATCGATCAGATTGACGAGCGACAGATCTCGATCCTCGTCAGCGGACAATCCGTTCCAGAACGATTCGCCATTGAACGCCTGATCCATGCTGAACTCACCAGCGTTCCTGAAAGTCAAAAAACGGCGATCGATGCGTTCAAGGAAAAGCGTTTTACCGAATCGCTGACGGGACTGATTGAATGTGTCAGCCAACCCGACCCCGACCAACGACCTCCGGTTTGGCGTCAGCAATGGCTTTCGATGTTGGCATCGCAAGCGGCCATGCGAAGCGGGCGAGGCGAGATCGCACTCGAACTCGTCAAACAACTTGATGCGCGCCCCATGCCTTCCTTTGTTATGGGGTTGCTGCCAGTTGATTGGAATGGGAGCACCGATCCAAACCTATTCGACTCGGCGACCAAGATGGCCGCATCGGAATCGCTCGCTGTGAAACTTGTCGCGGCAAGCTGGCTATTGCGATCTCCCAAATATCGACCGGCTGCCGAAGTCGCCCTGGCAAGACTGGCCAAGCAGAACGAACATCCCGCCGTGGCAATGATTGCGTCTCAGTTGCTTTGGCAATCCAAGTCTCCTACTGAAATTCGTGATGAGTGGAGCAATTGGAAATCGCAATGGGAAAAACTTCCGATGGCGTTACAGGCCGGACCGTTGATTTCGATGTTGGTAACGGCAAAGCGGCTCGGCATGTCCGATGAAGCCAAAGAGCTGGAACTGTGCCTCCGGCATTCGGCTCCGACTTGGCATCCGGACCTACCCTAGCGAGGTTTCGCGGCCACGTATTTTGGACCGCAACTTTTTCCGAGAATCATTTGAGGGATCCTGCAGCCTGTTCCGCAGGTCTGGGTGTCAGGCAAACAAGCCGCTGAAAACACCAACCGCACCCTCAGCCACTCGGAAGACATGATGATCCTCACCACCAAAACCAAAGTCGCTTTTCTCTTCACCCTCTTGGCAACCGGCTTTATCGCTTCGAATGCCTCCGCTCAATCCGCCGGTTCCTGGGTGGATGTCGGTCGCGGACGGGTCGGAGCGGGGTCAAACGCCAAAGGCTTACTGCAATTCGGAAAGAGCCGCAGCAGCAGTAAAAACGGTGTCGACTTCGGACACGGATTCGCTGTAGGGGCAGGCCCCAACGGAATCGCACTAAGCAACTCAGTTGGCGTCGGCGGAGGACCGCTTGGGGCAGCCCACAATGTCCAACTCAACATCGGTCGCGGTGGAGCCCACATCAGCCATGGCGGTGTCGTGACTCAGGGCGGAAACCGCCGTGTGATCAGTGGCGGACAGACCGGAACCACTTCGAACGGCAGGGTCTTCGGCGGCAGCAGCTCGACCGGATTTGGAAACCGCACCAACACGTATTCCAAGAGTCGGACGGTGAACTTTCAAAAGCCTTCAGGTCAAAACTTCTACAACCGTAACATTCGACGTTTCCGACGCTAAGCCTGACTCAATTCATTTGCGACGTCGGCTTCAACAACCGATCGACACGATGCCTCCGGTGCGAACACACCAGGAGGCATTTTTCGTTTTCGAGCGGTGCCTTGCTCGAGATTCCAACGGCACCACAGAAAAGAAAACTTTCAGAAAGCTTTAAGGGGTCTACCTGCCAACAACGCAAGTGTTTGTGAAAGCGGTTGGAACACACCGCAACACACTTGCCAGTAAACGACCTACTTTTTCAAATCGAAGGAACCTTGACGATGAAACGCTTCACAAAATTGTTCGCCGCAGCAGCTCTCTTGACCGCAATGACAACCGCCACCAACGTCGATGCTCAGGTGACTTCCTCAAGCTACTCGACCGGCGGAACCGCAATCTCGAGCGCTTACGGCCGCGGCAACACTCGACTGCATTCGGGTGCAATGGCAACCGGTGGCGGTTACGCCCGATCGACCATGACCGGTGACGGACGCAACGGCGGATTCGCCAGCGGACGCAGTGCCGCGATCTCACACGGTGGTGTCGCGATCAGTCGTGGCAACTCGTCGGCAAACGGCTGGGGAGCCCGATCACATTCCACTTCCGTAGCCCGAACCGTTGGTGGATTCAGCCGAAGCGACAGCAACGCAATCGCAAACGGCAACTGGGCGAACGCCCGATCGAACGCCCAAACCCGCACCTGGGGAACCTATGGACGTTCCTCATCCGAAGCAATCGATGACCGAGGCTATTCCAACGGCTACGTTCCAAACAACGGGTCAAGCTACAGCAGCGGCTACAGTGGAGGAACCATTTCATCGATGATCCAACGATCCACGCCGCGCTCGACCGTCATTCGCGGACGCATCATGCGACGCCGATAGTCACCCCTTCATCCATTCGCCGGACACGCTCGATATTTTCGGGCGTGTCTAACTTCAATCACCCACCGAACCTATTGAGCATCCCCATGAACGAACACGAACCTCAAACGATCGATTTGCTCGTTAGCGAACAACGCGCCGGTCGGATCGGTCGACGCAGCTTCTTACGTGCCGCCGTTGTCGCAGGACTAACCTCTGCGGCGGCCTATCAATTGCTTGGTGAAGCAAACGCACAACAGCCGCGAATGACGACGATGGCACTTGGTGAAGAAGGCAACCCGCCGTTGGATCCCAAGCCAGGTGACCCCAAATCGAAAGACGATTTGGGCACCCCCAAACGCTTGCCGACCACCGAACGCGGCGGTGAAGAGTCCAAACCGACAACACTGGCTGTCGGTGAAGAATCGCGTCCGTCGCCGCCTTATCCGACGACGATGGCAGTCGGTGAAGAATCGCCCAGCATCCAACCACCAAGTGTCACAACCCGTGCATGGGGCGAAGAACAGTCTTGCACAAAGCCTCCCCAATACAAAACACCCGGCAAAGCGACAACGCTTGCTTTCGGTGAAGAATCACAGGGGACTCCGCCTGCACAGGTGACAACGCGAGCCATCGGCGAGGAATCGACGCGGCGTTCTGTCCCTGATACGAGTCGCTGGCTTCAACGAAGCAGCCCTTGGAAAGGCTTTCGTCGCTGGTAATCGCCAATTCACTCTCGTTTATTCCTTTGCAAGAGGCTGCCAGACATGGATGCCGATCGATGCCCGTTGCTAATTGTCGGTGGCGAAAGCGATCCGAACACATGCCGTATCGTTGACCAAGCCCATCTCAGAAACATCGACTATCTGTTTTGGGATACCGACCTCGAACATGCTCGGCAAATCGCTTGGGATTTCGAACGCCCCATCATTGATCTAGGCGATCGATCGATTCAACCAGAGGCAGTCTACTTGCGATTCAACGTCTTTGCTGGGGAACCGACGGTCAACCATGCCGCTTTCGAACTATGCGAATCTTTCGTCCAAGCGTGGCCATCGATTCGGTGGCTGAACCGTTCGAGCGCAGGCGACTCGAACAATAAATCTCGCAACTTACGACTCGCTCAACAGATCGGCTTCGTGATTCCAAACACGACCGTGATCGGAGACACAACTCCGCTGGCTAGCCATCCGGATCCGGACGCAACGATCATCAAGCCACTTTCCGGTGGTGACCATGCCATGGCAGTCCGTTCGATCCAATATGCCCCCGAACGTTTGGCTCAATTGCCACCACAGTTCGTTCAAGAAAAACTCGATGGTGAAAACCTTCGTGTCTTTAGCATCGGCGGAATATTGACGGCGTTTCATCTAGAAACCAACGCCGTTGACTATCGTACTGACGAAGCTGTCACCGTTCACCAAGTGGATGTGCCGATCGAACTTCGTGATCCGATCACGCGTTTCATTGAACAGGTGGGCTTTGACTATTGTGCACTCGATTTCCGCTGCCGCCGCGGCTTCGATGAACCAGTATTCCTAGAAGTCAATTCTTTCCCGATGTTTGTCGCATTCGATGACGCCAGCGAGAACAAACTTGCCGACCAGATCCTCGGCTTCTTGGTCCGCTAACAAGATCGCTACTGGTCAGCGGTAACTTATCGCGTTGCCAGTCCCATCCGTTATCATTTGCTCGATCCCTTGTCACGAAACGCCCTTATTCGCGACGCATCAGACACAACGCTCCAAGAACCGGAATTGCAGAAATGAATCAGCCTTCACCTGATGTATCGATGCTACTGCGTGAACTAGGCAGCGGCAACGAGTCTGTAAAAGAACAACTTTTCCAACAACTGCAATCCGAGTTGCGACAGATGGCGTCGGCATTGATGCGGCGTGAGCGAGCCGATCACACATTGCAGGCGACGGCGCTTGTTAACGAAGCCTGTGTTCGCTTGCTCGATTCCAATGCCATCGGCAACGCGACCGACCGCCGGTACTTCTTCGCCGCTGCGAATCGTGCGATGCGTCAGATCCTGATTGATCACGCGAGAAAACGCAGTGCCGTTAAACGCGGTGGTGAGTACGAACGTGGATCACTTGATGTCGTCCTGGACAACTTTGAAACCAGCAACGGCTGCCGATTTGAAGATCTCAATTCGGCACTCGATTCACTTGAACAAGAATCACCGCGTCAACGTGAAGTCGTCGAGCTGAGATTCTTTTCAGGACTATCGATCCCAGAGACCGCCGAGGTGCTTGAAGTCAGCGAAGGAACAGTCGAACGCGACTGGCGTTTAGCGCGAGCGAAGTTGTATCAATTTTTGAAAGACTAGATCGTCTCTTCACGGACGTATAATCCTGCTAACGCAAACAAGCTACAGTCGACCAGCAGAACCAGAACCGCTATCGCAAGATCCACCAGATGCGACTTAGTGCGGCATCGTCGTCACTGTTCTGACGTAAACGCTTTGCAGCTTCGGTGACATTCTCAGGAACACGGCGTCCGCCGGAAAGATAGACGAGATGCTGCACCTGCTGATCGAAATCATCGATTGATTGAATCCAAGAAACCGGCAGCGATGCATCTTCACCAGGAAAATCGACGCTGATCTTATCTTCGCGACTAAGCTTGGGCTTGTTGGCATTTGCGACTTCGCGAGATGTCGGACTCACCAAAACGGGTTGAGCCAGCAAGGTCCCATCATCGACTAACCTGCCACCGACACGTCGCATCGCGACTTCGATCCGATCATGTCGCGATGATGCAGGGGCATCTACCGCTGCGGCAAACGCGGTGACAAGCTCCAACGCTTGACTGCGATCTTTATCACTGGTTGTCAGCAACGCATCACCACGAAGCTGCTGTGGAACACTGCGTGTTGACATCGGAGACGAAACGATCAGCGACAACGTCCGTGCCAAATCAAAGTTGCTCTCTTGTAGGTCGCGAGCCAACTGTTGATGCAGACGGTTCAAATGATCGTCTACCGGTGGAGCCAGCGCATCGACAGGAGAAGGCTGTAGAGGACGCCCATGGACCAGTTTCCAAAGCGAATCAACGATGCTTGCGGCGAGCTGCTGACTCCCTTTAAGCGTTTCGCTCCAAGCATGGAAATCATCCATCGGCTTCTTGCCTGCGAGGTGCTCGCTAACTTTCGGGACGGCAAGACGTTGGCGTCCGTCTAGCAATTCGAAGAAGGTCGGAACGGGTTTTCCAACTGACTGGACAGACCAATGGTCATTGTCACGATGTACAAAACTTCGAATCATCGCAACGAAGGACCAGTAATCATCCTGTGTTCCGCTACGACCGATCATCGAGTCATGGCAACGAACACATCGAAGATCCGCATTCATCGAAATGCCGGCCAAACGGCGAGCGATACCTTCGGTTCCGTCGCGTCCGATCACTTGATACCACTGACCTGAATGCTGACTTTCGCCGGAAATCAAACCGACCAATGTCACATCCATCGGGACTTGTCCCGAAACCCCTTCGGTCAACTCATCGAGCAGAGGTTGATTTTGTTCGTTGTCGATCGCACCCAGATTCCAATCAGCCGATAGTGCCAACCAACGCTTCGCAATTTCGCGTGCATGGTTTGACTTAGCAAATTCATCACGCAATCGCTGCGGGTCCGCCATTGCGTCCGTTGGCAATTGAATGCCGAGGCGCTGCTGCAAACGCGCAGCCAGCTCAGCATCCGACGCCCGCGGTGTCGGCTGAACTCCGACTGACTTCCAATACTCTCTGGCGATCGATTCGGTCGTCGTTGCCATAAGCTCGATATGCCCGACCACGACACGATCACTAGGCAATGCAGTTGTATTCAGGTCGCTTGTATCGGTGTCACCAGTGGCAAGGCTGTTTGCGTCTGAGATCAAATCGCTATCGGTCAAATTTGACTCTGGCAGATCCAGCCGAATTCCCGGGTTAACTCCCGGCCGAGGCTCGATCGGTTGCCGATCATCAACATCGTAATCGGCCAGCATCGGTATCTCTGGCGACGAATCTGTCACGTTCGGCGATGGCGAGCCAACGAGCGAACTGACTTCGGCATCCTTTGGTGCGATCGCTTTGTTAGTGAATGGCCCCAGATAAATCACACCAAGAATACTAGCGGCGAACGCTGCAACAGCCGACAGCGTTTTCACCAGCCCGTATCGATACGACGGTTGATGATTTCTCGCTGGGACGACAGCCGAATCGTTCAGTCGAGCAAGGATCGATTCTGATAGATCTGGAGGCGTGGTACGCTTGTTTGGATCAAGCGCAATGAACTCTTTTAACAGTACATCGACGACAGGGTCGCTATCGTCGATCGCCTTGGCGTCGTCTGAACTGGAAGGCTGCTGGCTATGGACCGGCGGAGGCAGCGGTTGTCCATCAACCCCCAATCGCCGACGTCCGCTGCCAGGATTGGGCAACGGCAACATAGAAACGCGATCACTATCGGACGAATCTTCAGTTGCGTTTTCAACATCCCGACTGACGACGTCATCGCTAGAGAGCTTCGCTAAGATAGCGTCGGAAAGATCGGGTGGTTGCAAGCGTCGCTTCGCATCACCCGAGATGAATTCCATCAACAATGCGTCGATCACTGGATCGGCATCATCGTGAGAGTTCAGTTTAGGTTGATCCGAAGTCGACATTACTCTTCCAACAATTGCAATTTTTCTTCAACACAGTTTCGCAGCTGTTGTTTAGCCCGCTGCATCAAGTTGCGTGCACCGTGGTCGGTTATCCCCAGAGCTTCACCGATTTCGACCCGGCTCGCACTGGAATCAAAACGCATTCGCAAAGCAATTTGTGCTCGCTCAGTTAAACGCTCAAAACATTCTTGCAGTGCTTCGACTGCGGAGTCACCCGAAAGGTCCTTGCCGGCCCAACGATCCCAAGTTTCGTCTAGTAATTCCGGTTCGGCGATCGTTTGCATTCGCCCTAACTTTCGGTGCCGTGACACCAACAAGTTGTACGCGGTGCGACGAAGATAACCCGCCGTCGCCCCGTCATTATGTTGAACGAAGTCATCTCGCCGAAGCACCCGAAGAAACGTCTCCTGCGTCAGATCGTCCGCTGTCGACTCGTCGCAACCGAGCATTCGCAAGTATCGCCAGACGCCTCGTTGGTGCCGACGCACAAGCTCACCGGCTTGCAACTGCTCCCCCGCCTGCATCTGACTGCCCTGCAACTGATTTCCTTCCTTGAACGGTGCTGCCTGGGCATCTGACTGGGAGTCTGCCGACGAACCTTCGGCGCATCGCCCATCTTGATCCGATGGTGATCGCTGTGGTTCGTTTGACTGAGACATCGAAATAAGGTTCGGCTCAGTCGAGGTCGGCGCAGGATCGCCTAAGCTGACTTCATCCACCGAGCATTAAGCCACGAGTTCGCTGATAACTTTTCCTCCGTTGGCGATTTTCATGGGACGACGATTCTTGCTCATGAACGTGGTATCCAAAGAGATACCGAGCCCCTTGCAAACCGTCGCCATCAGGTCCTCGCTGCGGAACGGTTCTGATTCTACCTCAGTTCCGTCGCTGCTGGTTTCACCAACAGCCAATCCGCCTTTAATTCCTGCACCACCGACAACGCAAGACCAAGCCCGAGCCCAGTGATCACGACCAGCGTTTTGGTTGATCCGTGGAGTCCGGCCGAACTCGCCCATCCAAATGATAGCGGTGTCCTGCAGCAATCCTCGTTGCTCCAAATCTTCCACCAGGGCGCTCATCGCGCGATCCAGCTGAGGCAACTTGTTCGTCGACAAAGTCTGGTGGGTATTGTTATGCAGGTCCCAGCCACCAAGGTCGACCTCGACGAACGGCACACCTGCTTCGACAAGTCGTCGCGCCAGCAAACAGCCTTGGCCAAAACCGTCGTTGCCATAACGCTCTTTCGTCTTCTCGTCTTCCTTTTCGACGCGGAACGCTTCCATTTGGCTGCTTGTCAGCAAGTCAAACGTCTTTTTCAGGACCTTGCCATGCTCGGTTGCCGGCGTGTCGTTGGTTCGGTTGGCAAAACCGGCTTCGATCTCCTGAAGGGCAGCCATCCGCCGACGCAAACGGCTGTCTTCTAGGTTCATGTTCAGATTGCGAATCCGACCATTGCTTGTAACCGCAAAGGGTGACCACGCCATCCCCAGAAAACCTGGACCACTGCTTGCACCACCGATGGTAACAAACGGAGGGATTTCGAGTTGCGGACGCTGAGCGATCAATTCATGCGCGACAACGGATCCATAACCTGGGTGCTCGATATTCGGGTTCGGCACAAATCCGGTGTGCATGTAATAGCGACCACGATTGTGATCGGCTTCTCGCGTCGACATGCTACGGACAACCGACAGATTGTGCATCTGCTTTGCCACCATCGGCATATGCTCGCAAATCTGCAAGTCGCCACTGGTCGAAATCTGGCGGAACGGTCCACCGGTCGGTGCACCGGGCTTCAAATCCCAAATATCGATCGTTGGTGGTCCGCCGCCCATCCACAACATGATTGCTGACTTATGACTCTTCCTCATCTCATCAGCGTTCGCCTGAATCGCACTTCCCAGCGTCATTGCAGCTGAGAACGCGGCAGAGCTGCCAGCCATGTGGTTCATGAAGTGGCGGCGAGTCATGCCGTTGGGAGTTTTCCAGTTCGATATCATCGCTGAATGCCTATCCAAAGAAGAGTGATTGTCTGTACTAAATAAACGCCGGATTCACGCATTCGAACCCAGGCATTTTGTTGGCCGCAGGACGCGGACGGGGCTGTTTACCCCCACCCCAATAACGAAACGCTGAACCACAACGTTACCCCCACAGATGCAATTCTGGTGCGTCTGTCGGATATCCGCAAACGCCCCAGACATTCCCCATCCGCCTTGCCACATCGGGACAAGGCGACGATTCACAGCCTTTTTAGTGCTGCATGATGAACTCGTTGCTATTAAGCACAGCCCACCAAATGTCTTGCATCATCTCGGATTCGTTTCCGCCATTGGCACGGTAAAGATCCCCTGCAAGCTTGGTTTCCCGCTTCGTCGGACGACGCGCTAAACCGGCTAGGTAGAGCCGCGTGAGACGATCCGAGGTGTTTTTACCACTGCCAGCCAAATCGGCGAGAAAACTTCCCGGCGAGGTGCTTGTCGCATTCTTGGTCAAGTCGCCATTGAAAAGCATCAAGGCCTGGGGGATCGATCCATCAAACGTCGTTGCCTCGTCGCCTTCGTCGGTGCCGAACGTGACAACAAACTGGCGCATCCATTCACGGCGTTTCTGTTCTTGCTGCTCGTAGGTCCCCTGAGCGTTGCCCCCGGACAATGTAACCAGCGATTGATACAACTGTTCGGCGCTGATTTGGCGAAGATAGAAACGCGAGAACTTTGGTGTTTCGCCAACGGACGGGTCATCGATCGTATTATTGCTATCCAGCTCAGCGGCCAACCCATAAGGCTTGCTAAGCGTAATCCAAGTCATCAGTTCCTTAAGGTTGTAGCTGGCTTTGCGAAACTCGGCGGCCAATTCCTCAAGCAATTCTGGATGCGAAGGATTCGTGTGAGGCCCCATGTCATCGATGGGACGAGTAAAGCCGTGCCCGAAGAACAATGACCAGTATCGGTTAATTGCCATCAAGTCCAAAGCTTGGCTGTTGAGCATCAACTGCCCAAGCTCTTCACGCCGGTTGACTTCATCGACATAGCCACTGCGGCCGATCTCGGTTCCGTCGGTAAACACGGGGTATGCGACACGGGTCAAGCCGTTTCGCATTTCATAGAAAACCAATGCATCTCGGGGATCGCCGGCTTCACCCGCGAAGTCTTCGCTGACCAGTTCGGCAAATTCGATATCACGTGTGCCATCGACGAATCGACGCAGTGCGCGTGATTGGCGGAAGAACGAATTGAACTCCCAGAATTTCTGTTGTTTCCAATCGTTGAAGGGGTGGTTGTGGCACTGCGTGCACTGAACCTGCTGACCGAGGAAGATTCGCGAAACACTGCTGGCCGCCAGCACAGCCTTTTCATCATTGACTTTATCAACCAGAAAGTTCACCGCGCCATTGAAGCCAGGCGTCCCGGGCTTTGTCGACCCTTCTGCCGTTACCAGCTCGTAAACCATTCGATCGTATGGCTTGTTCGCAGCGAAGCTATCACGCAGGTACTTCATCATCCCGTCGCGGCTGGTCAGATCGCGTCGATCCATCCCGCCACCTCGACCGATCAACAGATTCGTCCAGACGGTCGCCCAGTGGTTCGAATACTCCTCGGTGTAGCGGTCATCGTAAAGCAACCGCTCTACCAAGTTTTTGCGACGTTCGGATTTCCGATCCGCCATAAAGGCCTGCATCTCTTCCAGGCTGGGAATTCGGCCGATCAGGTCCAAGTGCACGCGGCGGCACCAAATCAATTCATCGGCCTGCTTGGCCGGGGAGATTTCGTAGTCGGTCCACCCTTGCTCGACGTAGTAATTGATTTTGTCCACAGGGTTTTGCCCCTGAGCCGGCGCGGCAGTCTCCAGCGTCGCTTCAGGCTCAGCTTGTGCAACACCGCTGATTCCCATGAGTGCGACCACGGCCAAGACAAACGCCTTGCGTCGATTATTAAAGCGGTTCAGTGCCATCGAGTCGTTTCCGAAATTGCCAGAGATGAGACGCGAGATTGACGCCCATGAAAGTCGGCGTCCAATAATCCCTATGTGTTCGAACGGAGATTGAGGCGATTGGTACCTGACCGAATGCCTGGATTGTCTATCAATCTTATCGCCCCAGAGAGGTGCTCGCCCGTGAAACTGCGCCAATCTATCCAACTTGCACGATGCGTCTCCCGCAGCGTGTGAAAGACGCGATTTTAACGACCGCCCACATTAGTGAACCGGGGGCAGTCACACCGCCCCGCCGGCGGACTCCACGCTCCCAAACAGACGGCCTGCCGACACGACAATCCACCCCTCAAGGACACCCCAGAACAGCCCAGAACAGCCCAGCAGACTAAAGACAGACGTTGCTGGCTCAGTGACCAAACGTGTCTTCACGTTGTCCGACGCTACCAGGATTCCGTTTCACATCGAAGGAGTTCTGGAAATGGTTCGATCGAACACCGCACCCCCATCCGCTGCCAAACCTGGCTGGTTCATTGTTCGCCCAGTCGGCATTCACCCAGCCTGCACTCGCCCAGTCGGCTGTGCAGACTCGCCATTGCACCATGCAACGAAAGCCCGACCTGCTGATATTCCTGGTGACATTCAAAATCCGTCAACCATTCCCCCTGACGGTCTACGAAACGAAGACGCCAACGTATTTCAGTATCTTCAAATCGCAACGGGCCAATGGGGTTCGGCGGATTCGGCGACTTGGTTCCCTACCGAATCGTCCGCCCTATTCTACTTGGAAGACTTTCAACATCGAAATTCTGAACCATTGAGCGTTCGATTTCGCTGCACAAATCGGTTGCAAACCGAGTTGCGATCCGCCCAATTTTCATCCCGCCGCTCCGCCGAAGCGAAGTTCGTGGGGAACACCCCCAGACGCCCTGAAAAGCCCTTAACAGGGTCAACGCAGCCAGTTTTTGGTTAATTTTGCCGCGAAATGAACGTTTTTGCGCCATTCTGAACTTGCCCCGCATCAATAATTAACCGTTTCTTAACGCACCGTCATTTTCGGCACCGATCGTGCAGAACCGACGGCCCGTACGCATCTGTGTAGTTCGCTACAGACATTAGAATTGATGGATCTCTGGTTTGCAATCGCGTTTATCGCCGCAGTTTCCGGCTTGGCATTTCTCGCCGGCAGGAAGCTCTCGCTGAACGTCTACAGCAACCGACCTCTGCTATTGGCCGAGTGCATCCTCTTTCTTTTGATTTTCGCGTTCGGAACTGCCAACAGGCTGACCTGGGCGAGTGCCTTTTCGACACCCGCAGTGATGGGCTGGTCGAACTGGCTACCGATCTTCCTCGCGTTCACTGCCGGACTCGCTCTTCACGCCGAAGGCTTGCGAGTGAGTTGGCGACGCGCTACATCGGTTGCCATGCTGTTTCTATCTGTCGGCTTTCTGACTCAGCCGGTTCTTCGCGCAAACTTTTACCCCGTCACGCTCGATGCTCAGGCAACCTGGCAGGACAACGTTTGTTTGCAAAGTAGCGAATCGAGTTGTGGACCGGCGGCGGCGGCAACTTTGCTGCACCACCATTCGCTGCTTCCAAGTGCGACTCAGCGGCTGGGTTGGTCGGGACAATCGCCCGAGGCCATGCTTGCCAAAGTTTGTTTGACGAGCCGTCAAGGCACATCTTCGCTCGGTCTTGTACGCGGACTGAGACTTGCAATCGATGGTGGACATCACTCGGTCCAAGTCGCTAGCCAAAATCCGACCGCATGGGAACACCGCGGCCAACTTCCGAACCTGTCCGTTATCTGTTTCCGTGGTGGCAATCACGACGATACCGTTCGTCGGTTGCTCGGTACCGATGGCGAAGCGCATGCGGTCGTCGTCTACGGTCGTGCATCACACGGACGCTGGAAAGTTGGCGATCCCGCTGTCGGAATTCGCTACTTCAGCGATGAAGAGTTTCGCCAAGTGTTCACTGGTGAAGCCATCTATCTTGTTGATCATGCGGACTGAAACCGATTCCGTCACGGGATCGCCTGCTCGTCTGCAGCAATGCCAAGTGGCTTTCGTCAACGACTGATCGCTTGGTGTACGCCGTGTTGCTGGTGACTTCGCAGGTTGCAAATTGTCAAGATTGACCTACCGCGTATGCGGGGGAAGTGGTAACGTATTGACAAGCGCGTCGCATACCGGCGGGCGGGTCCGAACACAGCCAGATGTGATAAGAATATCATCCTGTGCAATGCCCCGATCGCCGGCGTGTGACATGACCTGAACCCTTTTCGGGCTGGTTGACGTTTTCTTTTCAAAGATCACATCGCTCGGTCACAAATCGGTTCTGTTGTGTCAATCTTTTCGTTGAAGTCTTGCCATCGTTGACTTCGCACCGTCGATTCTTTCTGCGGTAGCAATCAAGCATGGCAACTAGGTCGACGACAACGTTCGACGCGTGTGAATAGAGCCCTAGTTCGTTTCCACGTCTCTTCGCATAACGTTGTCTGCTTCCGAATCTGATGCCCCAAATCCGGCAAGTTCGTCGTCGGACGTTCCATCTCTTCCATCGCAAGAAGATGATTCCAACGAACGATTCGATCGTGTCGAGGATACACCGTCTACTGATGCGCGTTCATCTGATGCACTGCCCGCAGATGCGTCGATGACCGATGCGCCCGAAGTCCGCTTGGTTTCATCACCACGCAACCAAGAGGGTGAACTTGATCACGCCGACAAAATTACTCGCTGCCAAGAACTGATTGACTATCAGTTCAAAGATGTCGAACTGCTTCGCAACGCACTGACACATGCGTCAGGCGCTTCACACCGGTTAGCCAGCAACGAGCGGCTCGAGTTCCTTGGCGATGCAGTCCTCGGCTTTGTCGTGTGCTCATGGCTATACGACGAATACCCCGAATACAACGAAGGCGATTTGACCAAGATCAAATCAGCTGTTGTCAGTCGTCGGACCTGTGGAAAGGTCGCATGCCACATCGGTTTAGACGAATGCCTAATCGTTGGCCGTGGCGTGACCCGAAATCGCAGCTACCCGAGGTCATTGGTCAGTGACGTCTTCGAATCGATTGTCGCGGCACTTTACATTGACGGTGGTCATGAAGTGGTCCGCGAACGACTGATCCGTTGGCTTCGGCGCGAAGTCGAATCGGCGGTCCAAAGCCAAGGTGCGACGAACTACAAGTCGACTTTGCAACAGCGTGCCCAACGCGATATTGCTTGCACCCCTCAATATCGACTCAAGCGAGAAATGGGACCGGATCACCGTAAGTCATTCTTGATTAGCGCGGTGATCGATGGCAGTGAGTTTACCGCCGCATGGGGAAGCAACAAGAAAGAAGCAGAACAAAAGGCTGCTGCGAACGCGCTCGCCGAAATGAACGGCGAACCTGTTCCCTATCCTTTGACGGATGACTTCAGCGTGGGCGACTTGGGCCCCGGCGAGCATCCCTGAATCGCTATTCGCCTTTCAGCCTATCCGCCAACGCCAAGAACTCCGCAGGCAGCTTCTTGGGCTTGCCTTCCGGATCGACACACGCGATCACTGAGTCGCCTTCGGCTAGCAACATCTCGCCACGAAGGACACGGTAGCGATGTCGAATTCGCACCTTTCGCAACTCAGTCGTGGTGACCTCGACTTGCAATAGGTCATCGAAATCGGCCGGCGCGAAATAACGCACGTTCATTTCGGTGACCACCAACATCCGCCCGGAATCTTCGATCTGCTTGTACGGCATCCCTCCGGCACGCAACATCTCGACTCGCGCGTCTTCGAAATAATTCAAGTAGTTGGAATGGTGCACCCGACGTTGCCCATCGGTTTGGTGGTACCCAACGCGAAGTTCGTGAACGTAGTGCAAAAGTGCGTCACTCATTAATCAGCCTATTGATCATCTAACAGTCTTGGGATGCAGCAATGTAGTCTCCACCGGACAGTTGATGCCACGGGTTGCACCGATGGGGAGTTCGGCACGGCGGAGCGTGCCGGGTACTCTGTTGATAGTCCCCATCACAGTCCCTGTGATGATGGGCATGGTTTCCGTGCGGTAGGTATTGAGCCGGAGTTCGGCACGGCGGAGCAGGCCGGGTAGATTGCCCTTTCTGCTGACGAGTTTGTGTGGAAATCAGCGGCTCTAGATGCATTGTGCGGATGTTGGGTTCACCGCGAAGGCTACAATATGCCGCTTCCCCCTTTGCCTTTCCTGCCTTTGAGACGATTCAAGATGAAGCGAAGCATTCTGTTTTCCTGCGTACTGATGTTACTCGCCCTGCCATCAGCAAAGGCTGTCGAACCGGTTCGCATGGGCAGCGGCGACATGACATTTGAAACGGTTCCGGGCTGGGGACTGCGGCCTGACGGAAACTCTCCGCTGGGATCAACGCACGGCGGAGTCGTGATCGATAAGAAAGGCAACATCTACACCAGTGCCAATGCTGGTGTTTTCGTATTCTCACCCGATGGCAAAGTCATTCACACCTATTTAGGCGATGACTACACCAGCTTGCATGACATCGAAATCCGTGAAGAAGATGGCGAGGAATACATCTACGGTGCTCGCAACAACAACGCGGAAGGGATCAAGTTTCGAGTCCGAGGCGGGGATGTCGTCTTACGGCTACCGTTCCCTGAAGAGTCAGGCTTGCAACTGAAACGCTTCAGCCCTACTGCCATCACCGTCGCAGGTAACGGCGACATCTATCTTTCCGATGGCTACGCCAGTAACTACATCTTCGTCTTTGATAAAAACGGCAAATACCTACGTCACTTCGGAAAGAAGGGCAACGGGATGAAAGAGTTCAACACCGCCCACGGGATGACGTTAGACACTCGCTACGAACCGAACCGCCTGCTGATTTGTGACCGGAACCACGAACCCAAAGGTCGCTTGCTACACTACGATCTTGAAGGCAACTTTATCGAAGAAGTCATTACCGGTCTTGGGATGCCGACGTCGGTTGCGATTTCAGGCGATTTCGTCTCCGTTCCGGATTTGCACGGTCGCTTGGTAGTCCTGGATAAAACCAACACGATCATTGCGGTCTTGGGAAACAATCCCGATCGCGCCAAAGGCCGTAATTTCAACGTGCCACAATCCGAATGGGTCGAAGGGATCTTCAGCGGGACGCATGGATCTTACTGGGACGAATCTGGCAACCTATACGTTCAAGACTGGAACGTTTCGGGACGCCTGATGAAGCTGGTTCGGGTAGATTTGCAGCCGAATTGACCAGACCGAAGCTAAACACGTAAACTTTTCGGTTTTCAGTTTTTGGGTAACCGACGCGGCAACGAAATCACGTCCGCCGGATCGGCGCTGCCCAGACAACCGCGGAGTGCCGAAAAGACGAGGCCGACATGGAATCAGATCAGGGAAGCGGTGGTTCAGGAACCAAATTCGAAACGATGCGTGGACGGAACTTTCCGGCTCTGCGTCAGTTCACCATTTTTTTGGAAAACCGCGTCGGCCAATTATTGGAAGTCGTCCGGCGATTCGAAGGCACCGGAATTCGCATTTGTGCGCTTTCGATAAACGATGCGGCTGAGTGCGCTTTCGTTCGCTTCCTCGTGAGCGATGCCGACCGAGGACGAGAGATCCTCGAACGGAGTGGACTGGCACTGATCGAAACCGATCTTATCGGTGTTCAGTTGCCAGAAGGACCACAGCCGTTGCTGCGAGTCTGCACGGCGCTGCTGCAAGCGGAGCTAAACATCATCCAGACCTACCCCTTGATCATCCGACCCTACGGGAAACCCGCGGTCGCGATCATGGTGGAAAACATCGAGGTCGCGATGGAGACGCTTAACGAGAAAGGCTTTACGATCATCACCGAGGGCGATCTAGACGACAACCCATCGGTGGATCAGTAACGGCTCTCTGGCGACAACAGCGGGGAACACTGCTGAAGGAGAGCGGTTTTCGAGCTACGAGTTTCTAGACCGCGCGGGATTCAATCGCGTGGCGGCTTGACGTCCTTTGTCGCAGCCGAACTTGTTTGCGAAGCCCGACGATTCTCTCGTTGGATCGCGTCGTAAACTTCTTGGCGGTGCACTGGGATGGATTGCGGTGCTTCGATACCCAAGCGGACTTTGTCGCCACGGATATCGACGATCGTGACAACAACGTCGTCGCCAATCATGATGCTTTCATCGCGGTGTCGGGATAGGACCAGCATGTTGGCCTCGACATCATTGAATACAAGAGGTACGGAATTAGCAATTTACGGGCATGCGGATTTCCTGGTATCAGAATCGACATCATGTCGCACTAAACACCTTCCACATTGGATTAGGAGAGTGACCGGCACTTACAGCGGCCCTTCGCCAGGGGAGTTCATCGTCGTAAGTGACTCACAATTTGATATCGTTTGCCAGAAGTCGGCAGATACCGGTCGTGACGATCACTCCCTCCAGCCCGGTTGATTCGAAGTTCGCGCTTCCACGGGTGAACCAACCCTCAATCGCTCCGAACAGACGTTGCAAGCGTTGCAGACGGCATCGTTCAAGGCACCGATCGATGCAGCCAACGCCCTGACGGCCAACCGCAGAGAAGCACACCCAACGCGGTTTCTTCGGGCTCAACACAACTGCGGTACGCTTGGTGACAAAGAAATATTCGCCACGATGACGGTCAAAGACGCCTTGATTCGCAGCTCAGGTCGCCTTCGTCCCGGTCCGCAACGGCCCAGCAAGAATGTGCCCCCAGCATGAATCGGGGCACAACCGATCGAGTCGCGAAGTGAAACTCACAACGCGTTTCCGTTGACTCGATGGTACGACAGCGAACGTTCTTTGGAAGCTGAATCGAAAGAGATCGAATCTGTGATGCCGCTGTCTCGAAACAACCGCTATGCGGCTGATTTCTTTGCTTGGGCAAACAATCCGACTGCGGACTTCTTGAAAGCCGGCACCGGATCACCTTGAGCCACGATCTGCGCTTCGACTCGCTTTGGTGCCACCTTGGTGGACGTCAAGTCGCGTACAACTTTCGTTGCGCCAGCCAACGTTGTCACGGGCTGCTGCAACGGATAATCGTTGTCCGTGATGATTTGGCTACCGAGTCGGCGGCTAAGGTTAAGCACGATTGGCGAACGGAGGTTCGTCGTCAGCTTTCCAGAATGTCCGGAGATCGTTGTCAAAACGTAAGTTTCCGTTCCAGGCTTCAGGTGCAAACTGGTCAGTTCACGACGTGAAACTTGGATCCGATAATCAGGAAAAAACGCTCGAGGACTGATCAAGGGAAGTGCCCGATCACCGCGTGATGCGCTCTGCAGCCAAGCGACAGACTCGTTTTCGAGATCAGGCAATAACGCCCAGTCTCGCAACGATTCCATGCCAATCAGGCCGGCGGGAAACAGGAACAACTGATCTTGATCTAACGAGATCGTTCCGAATCGTTGTGTTTCAATTCGCATCACGTAAGCTCGGACGCTTCAGAAGACTTTGGATAGGTTTACAATATCGTTATCGGCGGACGAATTGCACGAATCGACAAAATCGGAAAAGAACAACCAAATCTAGAGCGACTGCATGATTCTGATAGGAACGATGAATCTGACAAGGACGCGTGAAACCGGGCAGTTCCACTGCCCAACCTGCCGCTCTAACCAAGATTACCGCCTACGCTCGCGGCGTCCTTTTTTGACTCTGTACTTCATCCCCGTCGTGCCCATCGGCGGAGCCGAACAGTTCGTTGTTTGCCGAGGGTGCAAGGAAAAATGGGACCCTTCGGTGCTTCAAACAGATGCCAAGGAGCAAGCTGACTATTCCCTTGCCCAGTTTCACGAAGAGGCCCTTCGTAGCGCGATTCTTGTCGTGCTGCACGATGGCTATATCACCGAGCCGGAAATTGACTCTTTGATCTACATCTCCAACCAACTGCTGCAGCGCCCCGTTGATCGTGAAGAATTGGGCGAACTCTGCTCGATCGCTTCGCAAAATCGAGTGCTGGCACGCAACTACGTCACAACCGTTTCCAGGCGATGGTCAGACGACCAGAAAAAGACCTGCGTCCAGGCGATGTTCCTTGCCGCGACGTCCGAAGGCGCTCTCGATGACGACCGGGCAAAGCTACTCGCCGACATGAAGGGAATCTTGAAGATGTCAGAAGCTGACTACCAGTCCGCCGTTAGTGAGGCTTTGCAATGGGAATAAGCCGGATGAAATCACTGAAGCCAATCTTCACACTGCTTTTGGTCTTGCCGACATTCGGCTGCACAAAACAACGCACCGACCTGGACTATTCCTACAACGTCGCACAAGTCATCTCGATGGACGAGCAATCCATCGGAGACATCGTCCAGTTCGAAAATGTTTTCTGGGAAGCCGATGACTCGACATCACTTCGAAAGATGATTACCGAAGATGGCATCGCACGAGGCCGTAAGGTGTTGGAAATAGGTACCGGAACCGGGCTGATCGCAATTACCTGCGCGGCACACGGTGCCAAAGAAATCCTTGCGACCGACATCAACCCGGCGGCTGTCGCGAACGCGCGCTATAACGCCGCGATGCTTCAACTCGATGACGACCTCGAGGTCCGGCAAGTCGACGCGAAAGATCCCGGTGCGTTCGCAGTCCTGAAACCTGGGGAGCAATTCGACCTCATTGTGTCCAATCCCCCATGGGAAGACGGGACGGTCAACAAACCACTCGACTATGCATTCTATGACCCAGGATTCGCACTGATGGATTCCATCTTAGATGGATTGCCAAGCCGCCTATCCCCCGGCGGAAGATGCCTGCTTGCCTATGGACATGTCCCTGCAATCGAACGCTTGCTGAGCGAGTCCGAACTACGGGGATTTCAAGTGAATGTGCTAGATGACCGAAAGTTAGATGATCTCCCCGAAAACTTCCTTCCGGGGATGCTGATTGAGCTGAGATTGGGGCGTGATCAGATCCCCAAGGTCGGCGCAAGTCAAGACGAGTAGCCCACAGATCGTGGAACAGTTTTCCCATCGACAAAAATGCTTGCGACCGAGACTTTTCCCCTATTACCATGAAGGAAGTTGGCAAATGGAAAACAGATTGTTGCCGGCGTGAATGATTGATGAATTTCAATCCTGAGGTGAAGTTGCTTCGCTCTCAGTCTTTTCTGCAAACCAATGATGCGAGTCGGAATCGCCTATGATCCACTACACTTGTGATCGCTGCAAACGCACGATCGATTCGGAAACGGAACTACGGTACGTTGTCGAAATCGAGATCCGTGCCGCCAGCTGCACCGATGCCAATGCATCCTTTCATGACGTCTCCGATGACGATGACGTTGACCACCTCGCAGAACTGCACGATCAACTGCAACGGGAATTCAATCCCGAACACGACGCCGTCCTCGACAGTTGCGAAGACGATGACTGCATCGACACGACCGAGCAATACGACCTCTGCCAACAGTGTCATGATGCATTTGCAAGCAATCCACTCGGACGCGATATGCCGGTCGGACTTGGGTTCAGCAACAACTGACCCGACGGCACAGCTAAACCATCCGCGACACGTCGACCACGCGTCCGGAATGAATCGTTCGCTTACAAGCTAAACAGCGAATCAAATACCTGACCTTACCGCGTTACGACGCGATCGGAATCAACCGGTTTCGCGTCGTTGTTCTGCCGGTAAAATCTGCAGTGTTCCGCCCCGCGAACTCCTTCGCAACTCGATACCCGCATCGACGCTCCTTCCCGATTGATGCGAATTCGGGCACATCTTCAGAAGACTGAAGTATCTGTTTGGGCTATTCAATTCAACCAAGTTCCCGCTCCCTATGTTCCCACTCCGCTGCTCAGTCCGTGGTTGTGAACAACCGCTCCACTCCAGCCCACCTTGCCTTCGTTGCCCATCGGGGCACTCATTCGATATCGCACGTGAAGGCTATTTCAACCTGACTCAGCCACAAGACCGACGCAGCAAGAACCCCGGCGACAGCGACGACGCGGTCCTCGCCAGGCAGCGTTGGGTTGACCGAGGACACATGCAAGGCTTTATCGATGAACTAGCAAACCTGCTGCAACAAGCCGACCTAGGATCAGATCAAGCGACCACGATCGACCTCGGGTGTGGGGAAGGCAGCTTCGGCAAAGCCTTATTCTCAGAGACACCTCAACAATTCTGCGGTATCGATCTTTCCAAACGCGCAATTCGACTTGCGTCTCGAAATTGGCCGCAAGCCAACTGGACTCTTGCCAATGCTGATCGCACACTGCCGATCATCGACCAATCTGTCCAACGCGTCATGTCACTTTTCGGGCGACGGCCGATTTCGGAAATCGATCGAGTCTTAGATGCCGAAGGAATCTGTGTCGTCGCAGTCCCCGGCGAAGAAGACTTGATTGAACTGCGCGAACAGACGCAATTGACCGGCGAACGCCGCAGTCGCTGGGAAGCGATCGCTGACGAATTTCACAACGCGAACTTGAACTTGGCAGAACATCGACGTTGGACGCACCGCGTCGAACTGGACCGATCGGAAATCACAGATGCGTTGGCGATGACTTACCGCGCCGTTCGCCATTCACAGCAGGCGCGGCTGCAAGACGTTGACGCGATGCATGTGACACTTCAAGCAGACATCCTGCTTCTGCGGCGATAAAGATCCGCCCTCGCGCGTTAAAAAACCCTCTCACATTCGCAAGAGGGTTCAAATCGATATGCCTTTCAACAACCGCAACAGCGACAACTGAGCCGCTTACTATCCACTGACGACCATCACCCATGTTGCGAGTGCGTTAGCCAATGGACAGCGCTTGATTGGCTTTTGCCTAGTAGTCCAACGAAGCGGTTTCTTTGGACGCGCGAGTTCCCAAAGCTCCCCACAATCCGTATGGGCTTTGTCGAGTCTTCGTGCCACCGGTGGGCCAGTTGGGCGAATTGGCGGACAGGTCACCGGCGTCAATAGATTCGGTGATGAATGTTACCGCACCGTCACCCATCAGTACGTGCGCACCACCAGTGTGACGCGAACCGACAGTAAACATCCCGTCAGAACCGTCGCCAGACCATGCACAGCTGACACGGTTTGGTGGCATGATGGTCGTAATACTGGTCATCACAGGACGACCGTCTGTCCAACGCATCCCCTTGTTCTGCGAAACCGACCAGTTGTTGACGTTGGTTCCCGTCAGGTGAAAGTTTGGCTCTTCGGGATCGATCGTGTCTTCGCAATCGATAGGCGTAATAAAGAACGAAGCATTCTGCCCACGATTGACCACGGTACCGCGAACTTCCAATTCGTTATTGTCGACAACGATTTCGCCACAAGCAATCGTGTTGCTCAAACCATCAAGCATGTCGCGAAACTTGGTGACACGACGTGTTTCAAAGAAGCCACGGTTGTGACACGGCCGACGTGCCGGTGCACACCAAGTCAGTTCTTCACCACGTTCGCCACGACAAGAGTGGTTGTTACTTGCAACACCGTCGCCAAGGCTAGCAGCGTAGTTCGTGAAGCCTTCGAAGTTTGCCGGAGGCTGTGTCGGATCGCTTGGGCACCGATAAGTACTGATCTGCGTGACCCACGGAGTGTACGAGCGGTCCCATGGCACAGGGCCCATCGCCGCAAAAGGCGGATTGCGTGGGGTACCGTTGTGGTTCAGCGCACGAGGATTGGAGATCATGTCCCACAATCCTTGCTGTTCAATAAACGGCGTCAACGGAACCAAGAAAGCCAACAAGTGACGGTTCCCATTGTTGGCATTCGAAGAACCAGAGACATACGTGCCGCCACTTTGAACTGGCAACTGCTTGTATGCCGAATGGTAATTGTGCAGCCCCAAACCGATCTGTTTGAAGTTGTTGCTGCAGCTCATTCGACGGGCCGCTTCACGTGCAGCCTGGACGGCGGGCAACAGTAGCCCGACCAAAATTCCGATGATGGCGATGACCACCAGCAACTCAACCAAGGTGAAACCCTGGCGATCGCGTGAGGTTTTCATAGAGAATACCCGCTAAAAGAATGGATGAGTCCGTGTCGTAAGCGGAGCACAAGGCGGAAATTCGACACAAAGGCAATAGATAATTTTACTTTCGCGAATCTTTCGATTTGCCCCGACACCCAGAGTTTGGACATTCACGCCCCCTACAGCAATGGAATATTGCGCAGAAAGTTTGCAATATTTCTAAAAACCGTTGCTGTACCGCCCCACTGGGTAGCGTCGGAATTCTGCCAATCGGACGCCTTTTGTTTCCGAACAACATGTCCTCGGAAGACCGTTGTCCGATCTGTTCCGATATGCTTCGAAAGAGACGAAGCTTGCTAGAGAGATAAGTTCTTCTTGAACTTTTAGAGATACCTAGTTTGATCGCGAGCTTCAGTCGATCATCGCAAGAGAGTCAGGGCGCTAACGCACGATCGCGGTTAACGCCGCTGCAAGTAGAGCATCATCTAGATAACTTCTTCCTTGAAGCGTACGAACCCGAAGGCTTACTGGCTCTGCATGTCAGAAGCGTTCTGTTCTGCCATCGATTCCATTTGCTCTTCCGTTTGAACGACACTGTCGTCAACACCAGTCGAAGTCGCTTTGGGCTCGCTTCCACAACCAGAAAATGCCGCCACGGTCAAAGCAACAAAGCCCAAGCAGATAAAACGTTTCATGTGATTTCCTGTCAAGGTAAAGGAAGGTTAGGCGAGTCAATCTAGAGCTACACCTGCGAAAATCAAGACCCGGTTAAGATCGCATCCCCCGCAGTTCGCGACAACTAGGGCACCGCTACCAGAGATCGGTTTCATCTTTGTCATTCGAAAATGAGAGACAAACCTTGCCTGAATTGCCCAATCATTCTCGCGAAAACATGACTCCGTCGCCTTGAACGCAGACATAGCTGCCGCCGGGCATCAACCCCGAATATTCTTCGGTCTGACCATCAGGCCACTTCACGGTAGCGGCCCACGCACCTTTACCAGACTTAGCATCCGGAACACCGCAAACGAACCTCAAGCGTGATTCGTTGCTGCACTGATATCCATCGCCAGCGACTCGAAACTTGGTGACCGACATTCCATCCTGGCGAAGCGTGACCACCGCACCAACCGCGTCTCGATGACAGCGAGTCCCGATCAATTCAAGCTCAATCGTCGGATAAACTTGTTCTGAATGGTTCACCAAAAGCGAAACAGGTTCAAACAGATTGGCTGCCACGAGATCAAGTTTGCGGTCACGATTCACATCGACTGTCAGCAGCGCTCGCCCAAGTCGCTTCTCGGCGAAGGCATTCCCTGCTTGATCAGCCGCAACCATGCGAAATCGATCATCGCCGGATCGCCGGAACAATTGCATCGGCATCCGATAGCTTTGCCCCGAATGTGTGAAATCGTCAACGTGCCCGTTGGCTACGACAAGTTCACTTTGACCATCACAGTCGGCATCGATCCACTGCGTGCCGTAGCCCAACGTCTGCATCGTCGGTTCCGCTAAGCCCAGCGATTCCGTTTGATCCGACCAGACTCCGCTGTGAACCTGCATGTACGCCGTGTTGTAGTCGTCGCTGAAGTGGGTGACGTAGAAATCGATATCTCCGTCGCCATCGGCATCATCGGCGGCGATCCCCATCGAAGCCTGCGATAAACTTCTCGCATTGAATGCCAATCCACGAGCGGCAGCCTGTTCGGTCAATTGAAACAGTTCGGGCTGGTTAGTCTCCAATGTCGAAGACGTCTCAGAAGAAGCCGCAGACCAAAAGTGGTTCGCGGTCATATCGTTGGCCACATAAACATCCACCCCCGCAACACCATCAAGCTGCCCGATCACTAGCCCTAGGCCACGGCCGGGTTCGGTCTCGGAAAGCCACTGGTCGGTTCGATCACTAAAACCGCCGGATGCTTTCCCGGCAAAAACGCGATCAAATTGTGCCGGAAAGACGAGCGGACCACAGGACCGATGTTCTTTCAGTTCATCGGGAAAACACTTTCGCGTAACCACGTCGTCACCGCTGACATATTGCACCGCAAACAGGTCGGCTAGACCGTCAATGTTCAAATCCGCGATCCCAACGGAAGTTGTCCATTCTCCGTTTCCGGCTACGTTCCAGTTGGTTGTCACATCCCTGAAAGTCCCATCACCTTGATTGATCAGCAAACGGTTGTCTCCGAACGCTCCGAGGTACAAGTCACTGAAACCGTCACTGTTAACATCTCCGACCGCAATGCCTTGTGCGTAGCATTGGTCGATGCAATTGGCCGGACCAGTCGTTTCGGAAAACTCCCCATCAAGATTTCGGTAAAGGCGATTGCTCGACGAATCGTTTTGCAATGGCTGCCCATCGCTGTTGGTGAAATACAGATCGCTCCAACCATCCAGGTCATAGTCAATCACGCCTGCGCCGCCGGCACCTGACTGATAAATCCAAAGTCCGGATTCGCCGTTCGCCGCAGCCGCAATCTGACACACATGATCCAATTTTCGCTGCGAAGCTTCGTCTTCAAATCGAATCACAGCCAAGGCGTTTTGTTCGGAGGGGTCACTGGCAGTGCGACGAATGTCCCAGTCAGGTGATGGCAGACTTGATACATCAACCGCACTTGCGACCAGGCGTTCGGGTAACTGCCATGGAGTTTGCGTGTTAAGTGTTTTCCGGATCTCGGTAAAAACTGTTTTGGCCTGATCATCCTGATCCTGCGTCATCAATACAGCAAGGCGAGCCCAATGTGCCGCTTCCCACAATCGTCCAAGTTTCTGCATCGATTTTGCAATCTTTGTCGCTGCCCGCTGCGAATGCCTGCGCCAATACAACAATGAATCGATGTCATCTCGCATGGCTGTCACCAAAGCGGCGCGTTGTGCGACTTTTCTCGCCTCGTCAGCCTTGCCGATTTGTGAAAGCGAGCCAGCCAAACGGCTTAGCGCTTCACCATTATTTTCATCAATACGAACCGCGTTCCAATAAGCATGCGCCGCCTGCTCCGCTTGCTTCTGATGTTCGGACCAACGCCCCGCGGCGATCCAGTACTGCGGTTGCTGCCGAACCTCCGCGGTGACAGTTGGCAACCATGCACGGATTCGCTGCTGCGAGCCATTGTCCTTGATGGATGATTCGATAAGTGCGCGAGCATAGTAGGCTGATGCTGGTGCGAACTCGGGATGCTGTTCCCAAACGGCTTGCAAGTCTCCGACAACCTCACTCCATCGATTGTCGTAGCAAGCTTTTCGTGCCAGTGCATAACGCGGACGCTGGTCATCGGGGTGATGCTCGATCGCATAGTTGCAGATGGCATCATCCGTTTGCGGCCGAGAAAGATCCGACAGAATAAGCAACTCGTCCACACCGGCTTGATTGCGTTGAACTAAGAAACGTAGGTGCTTTGCCGCTTCCCGCTCCAGTCCCATTGACGCTTGCAGCCCGGCAAGATCCCGACGTGTCGTGGCACTATTGGGATCGATGTCCACCATTTGCTTCAAAGCATCGATTGCCTGAAAAGGCTGCCCCAACTGCATCCATTGCCGACCAATTTTGTCGAGCACGTCAATGGATGGCTCATCGAGTTGCTCATTGGCGGCGACGTATCGATCGATTGCGACAGTCGGTTGTTGCAGGGCAACGGCGATGTCTCCGGCAAGCTGCAGTGCTTCGGCATCATCGGGGTACCGAACCAAGACGTTTCGAATCAACTCCTCGGCTTGATCAAATCGGCCGGCACGGGCGGTGGAAGTCACCTGTTGAAGCGACTCGCGAAGTGATGTTTCCGACATCCCACTGGATGCCTGATCGAGGGACGATTCGTCTCCGCTAATAGCCGTTATTGAATCTTTTTTTTCCGGTTCACCTGTATCACAACCAGGAAGTTGGATCACAAGCAAAACAAAGATGACAACGATCAACTGATGTGGGCGGGCTGGACGAATGAGTTGCATTGCTGAATTGCAGCGCTGATGTTTTCAGCGAGTTTCAAAGGACAAAGTGGATTGGTCACCCATGCGACAAATCAAACGATTCGAAAAGCCACTTCGACGGACTCGATCCCTATCCGATCCGGTCAGCCTGTTGACTCGGATGAACGCCCGATCGAGTACCTACGTGCAGATCTACTGTGCCATGTTGCGGCGTTCTTTTCGAAATGCCCCCGGCGGTTGGCCGACCGCTCGGCGGAACGCCACGCTCATGTATTCCTGGTTTTGAAAACCAGTTTGACGCGCGATCTGCGATAGCGACAGATCACTGCTGGAAAGTAGGTAGCGGATCTGATCGATCCTTCGCCGCAGAATTTCTTGATGTGGAGTTCGCCCCAAGATTTCGCGAAACCGACTCTCCAACATCCTTCGCGAGATCGGAATACGTTCCAACAGGTCCTGAACGTTGATCGGTTCGCAATAGTGGTCACGAATGAAACGCACCGCTTCGGCGACGTCCGGATCACTGATCGCAACGATGTCCGTCGATTGCCGTGCGACGATGCCTTTAGGAGGCAACAAACGCATTGCGGGATGGTTGCCACGTCCACGCTTAGGCTTGCTCATCATCGCGTCCAACGTCGCCGCGGCGACACGACCGGCTTGCTCGGCATCGGGCATGATGCTGGTCAACGGAGGAGTGCATAGGTCACAGAGCAATTCGTCGTTGTCGACACCAAGAACAGCGACTTCTAGCGGAACTTTCAACTCGCATTCACGACAAGCATCCAAGACCTCTTGCGCCTTGATATCGTATGTCGCGAAAATCCCGATCGGTTTCGGCAATGTGCCCAACCATTTCGTCAGGCGTTTGCGTTCGGATGCGGGTGTCCGCTTTGTCCCTTGCTGTGCAACGAAGGTGCTGCAGGGGAATCCATCACGTTGAACACATTCCAAGAAAGCTTTTTCGCGATTGGTTGACCAAACGAACTGCGCCGCACCGCAAAACCCAAACTGCTTGAACCCACGTTCTCGCAGGTGTGCGTAGGCAAGCCCAGCAATCGCGGCATCATCCGTTTCGACACATGGGACCTCAGGAACATGTCTCGCCGCACTGACATCGACAACCGGGATGCTCAGCTCCTGAATCACTTTTGCAGTGGCTTGGTTTTCGATACGGGCGATGACCCCGTCTCCATTCCAAGTTTGCAACCACGAAGGAGGCAGACCGCCACGTTCCTGTTCGGTCAAGTAGATCGACCACTGTTCGTGCTCATGTACATAAGCCGCGATCCCACGCAAGACACCGCGTGCGTAAGCATTGGAGGTTTCGATCAGAAGCGCGACCGACTTTCGTTTCTTTGCCATCGGAACCCTCACCAATGCCGTGTCTACAGAACCAACGAATGGTTCAAATTCTTTCTGATGAGCCACTCTTTTCGACGAGCAACGCTCACGCTCTTCGTTCCGACTGCTGCAAGGCGCCTTGACGCTCCTGGGATGCTTCACCTGCTCGCAGACCAGTCCTGTTGCCACGGTCTGTCGCAAAGGATTGGCACAGCCTTCCGCGAGAGTGTTTTTCTGATCAATCGAAGTTGGCCAACCGAACTGCGAAGCAAACCGATGCCAAACGATGCTCTGCATTCAGCACGATTTCGAAAAGTTGACTTGATCGATTCGCTGAGCCACACCGAAGTGCGGCATTCCAAGCTGCCAGTCCGAATCCATGCCTACTGTACTGTCTCCGAACAGCGGACGTCACACCTACATTCTGCAATCTTCCGCCAACGTCAAAAAACACACAACCTATGCGCGTATTCACATTTAGGGGAGTTTGATTGCAGGTATACTTCCTGTGCGGAAATTCAGTCCAGCTCTGCCAGCGTACGCTGAATGTGATCTTGATGCGAACGAAATGGCGTATCGACGACCATTGCTACGCTGGTGACAGGCTTGAAAAAGAAGTTCGATGCTTGGGTCACTTGCTGAACGAATTTCCCGTTGATGAACCTAGTGCGACTTCGCTCTGCTTTAGGATGTCGCGAAAAAGGGGCAGTAACCAATCCATCGCAGCACCGCTTGCGATCGCCGATTTTGGTTCCGACTCCCTTTTCGCTAGTGCCAAAAAGTACAGCGTTGTTGGATCACTAGCCCGCCGCTTTCTCTCCCCTTTTGGAAGATTCTATCAATCCCATGGCAGACGATAAAAAAGTCAGAATGGCAATGGTCGGACTCGGATTCGGTGCCGAGTTTATCCCGATCTACAAAGCGCACCCAGGTGCGGAAGTCGTCGCGGCTTGCCGTCGCAACGAAGTCGAGATGAACAAAGTCGCCGACGAGTTTGAAATCCCCAAGCGGTACACGGACTTCGAAGACGTCCTCAGCGATCCCGACATTGACTGCGTCCACATCAACAGCCCCATCGGCGACCATGCCTGGATGTCGCTCAAAGCGCTCGACGCTGGCAAGCACGTGATGTGCACCGTACCGATGGCAACCACTGTCGACGAGTGCCGCCAGATTGTCGAAAAGGTCGAAGAGACTGGGCTGAAGTACATGATGGCGGAAACCGTGGTTTATAGCCGCGAGTTCCTTTACATCAAACAGCTTTATCAGTCTGGTGAGTTGGGCGACATTCAGCACCTCGCGGCATCGCATCCACAGGACATGGACGGCTGGCCAGAATACTGGAAAGACATGATCCCGATGCACTACGCCACGCACGTGGTCAGTCCCTGTTTGGGATTGGTCGACGGTCTGGCCGAATACGTCAGTTGCTTTGGGTCTGGTCACGTACGTGAAGAGATCGCCCAGCGCAGTGGCAACAAGTTCGCCGTCGAATCGTGCCATATCAAGATCGCAGACAGCGATTTGACCGCTCATGTTTGGCGAGCATTGTACGACGTCGCCCGTCAATATCGCGAAAGCTTTGACGTTTACGGAAGCAAGAAAAGCTTCGAATGGACGTTGATCGAGAACGAACCACACGTCATGCACGTTGCCAAGCGTCCTGAACCAGAGATCGCAGAAAAGATCGAGGTACCGGACTTCGCGCACCTGCTGCCCGAAGAGATTCGTCGCTTCACCCAACCGCAAGAGATTCACGACTCGGAACACCTGTCGTTTGTCCAAGGCGGGGGGCATGGCGGATCTCACCCACACTTGGTGCACGAATTTATCAGTGCCATCCAAGAAGACCGCCAGCCGAAACCGGATGCCGTGACCAGTGCCAACTGGACCTGCGTCGGAATCTGTGCCCACCAGTCTGCCCTGCAAGGCGGCAAGATCGTCGAGCTGCCAGAATTCGCACGCCGTCCGGTTCAAACGGTCTAAAGAAGGCCCCCATCGGTCGATCGATCGGCAGAAACCGGTTGATCGACCGAACCACGATTACCCGAATGCCCAACGAGCGATATGGCGTTTTCATCGTCTTGTCGTTCGCGGGTTATACCTCCGGTTGCACTGCCTATTTGACTCCCGGAATTAATACCGTCCGTCGCCGCCCTCGCAAAAGGCACCGAAACCCGCGCATCGGTGGCCGTCAACACGGACCAAATTCGCTCGTCGATCAATTGCGTCATACAATTGATCGCGACTCCCCCCGCCAATCTTCTTCATACACACCGCCACTTTTGCGACATGAAACGTTTTTTGTTCACGAAAGTTCTACTGCTGGCCGCCATGTGCGGCTTGCCCGTCACGGGTAACGCGGATGAGCTAAAAGCGTTGTTCTTGGGCGACCAAGGGCATCACCAACCGGCCCGTCGCTTCTACGAACTGGCCCCCGCCTTTGAAGCACGAGGCATCCATCTGCAATACACCGAAGATGTTTCGGAACTGACTGAGGAAAACCTCAAACAGTACGACGCACTCGTTTTGTATGCCAACATCGACAACATCGATCGCAAGTATGCCGATGGATTGATGTCGTATGTCAAAGACGGTGGCGGCTTCGTGCCCCTGCACTGCGCATCGTTTTGCTTCCGCAATCAACCGGACATGGTCGCGTTGATGGGAGCACAGTTTCAGTCGCACCAAACCGGTGTGTTCCGTACCGAACCGGCCGACGTTAGCCATCCGATCTTGAAGGGATACGGCGGTTTCGAAAGCTGGGACGAAACTTACGTGCATCACCTGCACAACGAAGCGAACCGAACGGTTTTGGAATATCGCAAAACGGATTCGGGCCAAGAACCTTGGACCTGGGTTCGAACCGAAGGCGAGGGGCGAGTGTTCTACACCGCCTGGGGCCACGACGGTCGAACCTGGACCGATCCCGGATTCCAAAACCTAGTCGAGCGTGGACTGCGCTGGGCCGCTGGCGATGATCCAGCCGAAGCCGGCACGTTCATGGACGACCGCGATTACGAAGTCCCCGCGATGACAAAGATCGCAGGCTCGGACGCGGACTTCGAATTCGCCGATGTTGGCAACAAGATCCCCAACTACACGCCTTCAAAGCAATGGGGAACGCAAGGCAAGCCGCTCAGCAAGATGCAGTTGCCGCTGTCTCCAGAAAAATCGGCGAAGCACTTCGTCGTCCCCGAAGGCTTCCACGTCGAACTGTTTGTCAGTGAGCCTGATCTGCAAGGCAAGCCGATCTTTATGACATGGGATGAAGCGGGCCGACTGTGGGTCTGCGAAACGTATGACTATCCCAACGAATTGGCCCCCGGAAACAAAGGCCGCGATAAGATCCGCATCTGCGAAGACACCGATGGAGATTACAAGGCGGACAAATTCACTGTCTTCGCCGAAGGACTAAGCATCCCAACGTCGCTGATGTTTACCGCCTCAGGCGTCTTGGTTCAAAACGGTAATGAAACGCTGCTGTTGACCGACACCGACGATGACGACGTTTCCGACAAAAGCGAAGTTGTCATCACCGGCTGGGAACTGGGCGACACCCACGGTGGTGTTAGCAACTTCCAGTACGGCTTGGACAACTGGATTTGGGCGATGCAGGGTTACAACAACTCCCGTCCCGTTGCCCGTGGAAAAGAGCAAGGCCGATTCCGCATGGGATTCTTCCGCATGCGTCCGGACGCGACCGAAGTCGAGTTTATCCGATCGACCAACAACAACACTTGGGGACTGGGTATCAGCGAAGACGGTCTGATCTTCGGCTCAACCGCGAACGGTAACCCCAGCATCTACATGCCGATCGCTAACCGTTACTACGAAAGCGTTCGCGGCTGGGCACCGTCGTTGACCCTTTCGTCGATCGCCGACACAAACGATTTCGAACCGATCACCGATAAAGTGCGTCAAGTCGACCACCACGGCGGATACACCGCGGGTGCCGGACACGCCCTTTACACCGCTCGTGAATATCCACAGCAATACTGGAATCGAACCGCATTCGTCTGTGGCCCAACCGGTCACTTGGTCGGTACGTTCGTCCTGCAGCCAGACGGTGCCGATTATCACTCCACCAGCCCCTTCAACTTGATCGCAAGCGATGACGAATGGTCCGCGCCGATCATGGCAGAAGTCGGTCCGGATGGAAACGTCTGGGTTGTTGACTGGTACAACTACATCGTCCAGCACAACCCAACCCCACAAGGTTTCGAAACCGGTCGCGGTAACGCATACGAAACAGACCTACGTGACAAAAAGCACGGTCGTGTTTATCGAATCGTTCCCGACGACAAGACCTACGCACCGGCAAAAGACCTTCGCAAAGCCAGCGGCACAGAACTTGTCGCGGCACTGCAAGATCCCACGATGCTGGTTCGTAAACACGCCCAACGTTTACTTGTCGAAAGCGGCAATACCGAAAGCGCTGTTATCGATGCGTTGATTGCCTTGGTGAATGACCAGAGCACGGATGAAATCGGCCTCAATGCCGCCGCCATCCACGCGATGTGGACCCTGCAAGGACTGGGCGTTCTCGATGGCTCGCACAGCAAAGCGAACGCGGCAGTTGTGTCAGCACTGAACCATCCATCTGCTGGCGTTCGTCGCAATGCGATCAAGGTCCTTCCCAAGAACGAGAAGAACTTCGAATCGGTTGTCGAATCAAAGATTTTGGCTGACATCGATCCGATCGTCCGCCTATCGGCCCTGTTGGCAACCGCCGACTGGAGTTCCAACGAAACCGCAGGTGCTGCGGTCCTGCAATCACTGTCGGATCCACGTAACTTGATCGATCGCTGGATCCCTGATGCGATGACCAGTGCGGCTGCGGCTCAAGCGGACAGCTTCCTGTCTGGCCTGACGTCACTGCAATTGAGCAGCGATGAACGCTATCGCGCAAAGCAACTGCAAATCATTTCGATCGTTGCTGACCACTACGTTCGCGGTGACGGTGCCTCGAGCGCCCCCGCGGTCTTGGCTGGTCTTGCCGATGCCGAGACAGAAGTTCTTCAAGCGGTTGTTGCAGGGATGAACCGAGGCTGGCGAAATGACAGCTCGGCCAAACTGACTGCCGACATCGAAACCGAATTGGAATCGGTGTTCACCAAAGCGGACACTTCGACCCGCGGTCTGATGGTTCGTTTGGTCGAACGTTGGGGAAGTGAACGCTTGGCGAAGTTTGGCGACGACATCGCTGACAAGCTGCTTGACCAAGTCGAAGACGAATCGCTTTCGACAAAGCAACGCGTTGATGCGGCTAGAGAATTGGTCGACTTCCGTCCCGAAAGCGACGACGTTGTCGAAGACCTATTCGAGCTAATCACTCCTCAAACCGCACCCGATGTTGCAGCCGGCGTTCTGACTGCCGTTTCACAAAGTCGCGCCGAAGCGGCTTCGGAAATCATCGTCGAAGAGCTCGCCGCGATGACGCCTTCGCTGAAGGCTGTTGCCATCCGTGGTTTGCTTTCACGACCGACTTCAACGATGGCATTGCTTGATGCTGTCGAAAGCGGCACGCTGCCCCTGACCGACTTGGCCTTGGATCAGCAACAAGCGTTGGCTTCGCACCCCGATCGACGCATCCGTCAACGGGCCGAAAAAGTCCTCGCACAAGGTGGTGCACTGCCAAGTGCCGACCGTCAAAAGGTCCTTGATGAATATGCTGCCGCCGCCGAACACAAAGGTGACGCCGTCGTCGGCAAACAGCTGTTCGTCAAGAACTGTGCCCAGTGCCACATGCACAGTGGCGAAGGTAACGCGGTCGGTCCTGACCTGACCGGTATGGCAGTTCACCCGAAAGAGGAATTGCTTATCCACATCTTGGACCCAAGCCGTAGCGTCGAAGGCAACTTCCGCGCATACAGTGTCTTGACCGTCGACGGTGTGATCATCAGCGGCATGCTGGCTTCGGAATCGAAAACCGCAATCGAGCTATTCGATACCCAAGGCAAGCCGCAAACCGTGTTGCGTAGCGACATCGAAAAACTGGTCGCATCTCGCAACTCGATCATGCCAGAAGGTTTCGAAAAGACCCTCTCGGTCGAACAGATGACCGACTTGTTGGAATTCCTGACAAAGCGTGGCAAGTTCACTCCGTTGGATTTGCACAAAGTCGCGACCGTGGCAAGCGACAAGTCAATGTTCGTCAATCCGAATGCTCCTGCAGAACGGATGGTCTTCAGTGACTGGTCACCAAAGACTTTCGAAGGCGTCCCATTTGCTTTGATCGATCCTAAGAACCAAACGATCCCGAACGTGATTGTCTTGCACGGTTCTAGTGGCCCGATCGCTGCAAAGTACCCGAAGAGCGTGACGATGCCCGTTAGCGGTTCGGTGAAGAACATCCATATGCTCAGCGGTGCTGCCGGATGGGGATTCCCCTACGGACCACGCGAGCGTCCAGCGATGATCGTTCGTTTGCACTACGCCGATGGCGGAAGCGAAGAACATGTGTTGCTTAATGGCGAACACTTTGCCGACTACATTCGTCGCGTCGACGTACCGAAGTCGAAATTCGCCTTCAGCACCGGTGGCGGACAAATTCGTTACCTGACGGTCACCCCAAAGCGTTCGGAACCGTTGGCATCGATCGAACTGGCCGAAGGCACACCAGAAATCGCACCGGTTGTGATGGCAATCACGATCGAGCAGTAACGGACTGCCAGTCAGTTCGAACCATTCGCTAAATCGCCAAACGGCTCTCATTGATTTCCAGTGAGAGCCGTTTTTCTATTGCGACGGCCAAGATTGGCGGACCTAGACCATAAGCCTCCCCAGGAAGGGGTCCGTCGCTTTTCCGATGGGCTCCGAATTCCTCGGCCACCCTTTCCGTTTTGCACCAATGTCGTCGCATCAGCGTGGACTTCGATGCAATGTAGTGACAAGCTACATTGATGACGTTCCCATCAATGTAAGGTGCTTTTCGGTGCGTGCTTTCAAATCTCAACACGATTCCCCTGTTGCTTCGCCGCAGCAACATTCCTGGATGCAACGGGCGAACTTCATGCGCACGACGCCTCAGCCGAAAGTCCTCGTCGCAGCGATCCTTAGTGCGACAGCATTCGTTTGCGTGATTGGAGGTTGCCAGCCCTCTAAATCGACTCCTGCGAAATCAGCATCAGCCGACTCCGAAACGGATATGGCTAATTCGGAGTCGGCCGCTACTGTTGATCACTACGCGACGGCAGCAAAATTGCTTGACCAAGGCAAACTTGACGAAGCAACCGTTGCGGCACGCAAAGCACTGCTGGAGTCACCTGATAGTCCCAAAACGTTGTTGCTTTCGGCTCGCGTTGCCGCAGCGAAAGGAGATCGCAAAGCCGCCGAAGAGTTGGCTGCAGCAATCGGATTCAACACCGCCCAAGGTCCAGCCGCACTAGAGTTTCGCGTTCAGCTGTTGCAGCAACTTGGAAATGTGAACGAAGCCGCAAACCTAGTCCTACAAGGACTGCAGCAACGCCCCCGACAAACCAGTTGGCGGCATCTCGCTTGGTCGCTGCTGAACTACACCGGACGCCGTGAAGAAGCGTCGCAGCAAGCGGAAATCCTGTGTCGCGAAGGCCAGGCGACCGATGGTGAACTGCTTTCACTTGTCAGACGCACCGAAGCGTTCCCATCTGTGATCGGGCCAAACAATTCGGCTGAACAACTATTCGCACCGGGACTCGGCCAAGCTCGCTGGCACTTTACCAATCTGCGATATCGAGAGGCCCTGGACGTGCTTGATCCGCAGATGGAGTCGGGGTTTGAATCTTCAGCGGCATGCGCAATGTACGGGCGACTGCTTGCCGAAACACAGGCATTCGAACGTTTCCCAGCATGGTACGCCCGATGCAACGAAGACACCAAAGTCCTGGGTGATTACTGGGCCGCGCTTGGAACTTACTTTTTCGACCAACGGAAATTCGAAGCTTCTGCCAAGGCCCTGCTGGAAGCTCTTTACATCAACCCAACCGACCGAATCAGCATGCAGCGGCTTAGCAAAGTCTTCGCCGCTTTGAATCGTCGCGAAGACGAGGAACAATTCCGCTACCGCGCGATTCAGATGGCGGGGGCCGAACGTGATAGTGAAGCCCTGATGCGAACGCTCCGCGATCAAAGCTCCAGACAGCAGCTGACGCGCAAACTGCTTGAACTGGGAAGGCCTTTCGAAACACTCGCTTGGACACAATCGTTGCTACCGGCAAATGCGTTTGCCCAACGAAACCAAATCAATGCCCAGCGTTCCGAGCTACTGCAGTCATCTGACGCACTTTCGATGGCTTCCGAATCCGCCTTGATTGGCATCAGCCGTGACGAATTCGACATGCAACCCGCGTTGGCGGACCTCGCGAAAGCAGACACCTCGGGACGCACAAAACTAGAAAACGCATTGCCAGACACGCCCTTGGCACCGGCAACGCTTAGCGATGTCGCCAATCAGCACGGGATTGATTTTCAATGGTATCCCGACAATGAAATCAACATCGCATCGATCCCGATTCATGAATCGGTCGGTGGCGGCATCGCCGTTATCGATTTTGATCTCGATGGCTGGCCGGATGTTTATTTTGCTCAAGGGGCTGGTGATCCACCGAGCGATCAGTGCGACCGATCAAACGTCCTTCTACACAATGTCGAAGGCGATTTTACGGATGTCAGTCAGCACTCCGATACCGAAGACTTTAACTACGGTGCAGGCTTAAGTGCGGGCGATCTGAACCAGGATGGTTTTCCCGACTTGTACCTTGGCAGCTTGGGGCACAACCGCATCCTGATCAACAACGGCGACGGAACGTTCCGCGATGCCACCGATGCACTCGGCCAAATTGATGACCGCTTTACATCGTCCTTGGCGATCGCAGACATCAACAACGATGGACTGCCAGATCTGTTCGAAGGTGTCTACATCGAGATGGAGGGTGCCTTCAAACTTCCTGACCTAGGGCCCGATGGGCAAGAAATTCAACCGTCGCCACTGAAGCACTACGCTCAGTCCGATCGTTGGTTTGAAAATTTGGGCGACGGCAATTTCCGTCTTCATGACATCGATCGCTCGATCGCAAAGCCCGGAACATCCCTGGGAGTCATGGTGACGGACTTTGACGGGGACGGCAAAAACGAAGTGTTCGTTGGCAACGATGTCCGCCCCAATCACTTTCTCGTCCAAGACGGCTCCGGTGAGTTGCAGAACGCTGCGGATATCAAAGGCGTTGCCAATGGTTACACGGGAAGTGCGACCGGTTGCATGGGAATCACCCAAGGCGACTTTGACCACGACGGACGTATCGACCTACATATCACCAATTTTTCCGAAGAATCAGCCAACCTGTACATGCAGGTCGGCAGCGGTGACTTCGTCGACCTTGCCGTGCGATACGACATCGACAAAATCAGCCTACCCAATGTCGGGTTCGGTACCAAAGCGATTGATATCGATCGAAACGGTTGGCTCGACCTGTTTGTGACCAACGGACACATATTCGATATGCGGCATATCGACGAAGGCTTTCAAATGGCCCCACAATTCATGTACGGTCGCAATGGACGATTTGAACTTGCCGAAGTGGAAGACGCGTCCGGCTATTGGGATGGCCTTTACCTCGGCCGATCAATGACAAGCCTGGACTACAACCGCGACGGCTCGGTTGACCTGTTAATTGGGCATCTCGAACGCCCCACCGCTTTGTTGGAAAACAAAACACCGACGCAAGGGAACTGGATCCAATTGGAACTCGTCGGCACGACTTCGGAACGCGATGCGATCGGAACTCGGGTCGTCGTCACCGCCGGCGGGAAACGGTTCACCAGCTGGGTCACTTCTGGTGACGGGTACTTTTGTAGCGATGAACCTATGCTGGACGTCGCGATCGGCACTGAGGATGCGATTGATTCGGTTGAGATATTTTGGCCCTCGGGGATCAAGCAGACCTATCAATCACCGCAGCCCCGAAAGCGTTATCTTGCGGTCGAAGGCGGCGAGGCACTTCAGATGCGGTCGCTATAGCCCGTCAGCGAGGCAGGGATTTCGCTATTAAACACGTTTTTGAAAAACCAAAGCGGTCTGCGACTCGTCATAAGGTTCGGTACCGATGGCGACGGCAGTGCGGATGATTCTCCCCTCAGCGCAGTCAGAAACGTCGGTTCACCTCCATACCGTCCATCGGCCCCGATAGTCAGAACCTGTTCGCTGGCTATACTTACCGGCGTTCTGGTCGAATTCGTCTTTTCACATTCGACACAAACCAACTGTTGAACAATGCGGCCAAACCACTCCCGTTAGGGAAGGCCAAACACCGCGTTGAATTTCTCTTCATCTTCAAAACGATTGAGGTAGGCAATGAAAAAGTTTGCACTCGCATGCATCGCGATCGCAACCCTGTCCGTCACCAGCATCGGTTGTGGTGGCCGCACTGAAACCGTCACCAAGCCACCAGAGGACGCAGTACCTGCTTCCGAACTGCCCAGCCAACAAGGCTACGAAGCAGCAATGCAAAACCAAGGCAGCGGACGTCCAGGCAACTGATCTGGCCATCACCGCTTCCAATGATTCGTCAAACAAAGTTCACCTCGGTTTGACGATCTGCAGCAATTAACGATTTGTGGCCTTTGCGGCGTGCCAGTGCAATACTGCCGCCGCATGGTCACGAACGATTAAATACTCTGCTCCACTCTGGAGCCGTCCGAACTGCTGCTGCACACCATCGGGCCACGTCACGACGACATTCTCAACCTCAGTCGTTTGCCCGACGCCGGCAACCATCTGCGACTGATTGCTACACAAGTAGCCATGCCCAGCCAAACGATGAAGCGTTCGCCGCTGTGTTGCGACGCCGTCACCGGAGTCCAGCGGCACATCAAATCGTACAATTGCACCCACGGCATCACGTGTTCCTGCTGTATCGACAAGCTGAAATCCAATCTGCCGATTCGAACGATCCGTCTGATTGATTAACAAGGCAACCGGTTCGGTCGCATGAGTGATTACGCAGTCCGTTAGGCCATCGCGATTCGCATCCAGCGTCATCATCGATCGCCCCACATGCGGTGTTGCAAAGTATTCGCCCAGGGAAGCGTTGTCGAGCGTTTCCCAACGGTTAGCACTGTGCTGGCGAAAGACTTGAAACATTTGAGCGTACGGCGGCGAACGGCTTCCGAAATCACCGATATGCCCGTTGGTGACCAAGAGCTCTTCATATCCATCGTTGTCTAGATCAACCGCTTCGGTCCCGAACGCGACAGACTGCAGCGTTGGTGCTACCAGTTGCCCCATCGCGCTCGAATCGGCCCAAAGGCCCGGAGACTTCTGTTCGTACAAAATGTTGTATTCACCGGCAAAGCCAGTGACGTAAAAGTCTAAATCGCCATCGTTATCAAAATCCCAACTCGCAATGCCCATCGAACCTTGATCAAGGGATTGACCATCAACCGCAAGGCCCGCTGATATACCGACCTCGCTGATCGGTGCGTCGGTATCGTTGGTCTTTCGATACAAATGGTTGACCGACGCATCATTGGCGACATAGGCCGCTTGATTAGTCCCATCGAGGTGCCCAACCACGATTCCCAATCCACGCCCATAGGCCGACGGCGTCAACCATTGCTTGGTGACGTCTTGAAAGGTCCCGTCCGGTTGGCCTTTCAAACATTCATCCGCTGCGGCCCTGAACCGCAACGGATAACAATTAATCTCGTTGCCCTGACTGTCGTAGCAAGGCTGATCCAACGGCTCCGTCGCATCGCAATAGTTAACGATAAAGAAATCATTGAATCCGTCTTCATCCAAATCAGCGATCGCACCGCTGCTGCTCCACTGCGTAACGCCAACATCGCCTAACAAATCCGACGCATCGCTAAACGATCCGTCACCGTTGTTGCGAAACAGCCGGTTCCTTCCCAGATTCAAAACCAACAAATCCGCAAAACCATCGTCGTTGTAGTCACCGACACAAACGCCATGCGAAAAACCTTTGTCCGAGACCCTGGCCATCGCACCACACGCTGCAAACGAATCACCGAGATTGCGAAACAGTTCAGCGGGTTGGCTATCTTGCTCACCGATCGAACCGCCAGCTGCGGCCAGACACAAGTCTTGCTTGCCGTCGAGATCAAAGTCGATAACGCCGCCTCCACAGCCCAACGTTTGATGAATTGGGACGCGTGGGCCTTCGACCCCGTCACCAACTTCACCGTAAAACCGCAGCCCCCATCGTTCGGCTTGGTTTTCCATGCTTGGCGATTTCGCGAGACGACCAAAGTCTTTGGCTTTCGTTTCATCAATACCTTCGGCACGAAACTTCACCGCCGGAAACACAGCGACATCAAAACTCAACTCGGGATGTCCGTCTCGACTTAGCCAAGGAGTCGTATTGGAAAGCTTGGCGACGACCTGGCTGCGCACCTCCTGTAATCGAGTCGACAATTCGGCTGTCAGTGTCGTCGCGACGGCGAGCCAAGCTTCCGCTTCCCAGTAGCGTCCCAGATCGGCCAGCCCTTCGGCGACAGCAACGGCTTTGGCTTGACTCTGCTGATTACCATCGGCAAAGGTTGCGAATCGCTGCCGAAGCTCCAACAGAGCCTCGCGACGCTTGGCAATTCCCTCGGCAATTCCCGCAAGATTAATCTGCTGGCTGAGGTCGCCTAAGTCGCTCTGTCGCAGTGTTGCGATTACGTCGGCAAGCTTGGACCAGGCAAAGCTGTTGCTCGGATCAGCTCGAGTCGCTTCGGAAAAGCCGCGTGCCGCCTGAAGGTTTTCCTGACGGACCATTGCCCATTGACCGACCGCAATCCAATAGCCACAAAACTCTGAAGCGTCTGCAGGTACAGCAGCGAACCAGTCCGGTAAATCCTCGGCCTTTCCTTGAGCCACCAACGCTTGGCCCAATAAGGCATGTGCGGGTCCGAAGGACGGGTGTTTTTTTATGATTCGGCGGAGCAATGATTCTGCGCTGGCAACATCGCGTGACTCCAATAAAGTCTGCGCTCGGCCTAGCAGTGGACGCAGGTCGGATGGGTTGCGCTTCAGAAGTGTGTCGATCGTCCCTGACGAAAACCGTCGGAAACTGGTCTCCGTCGTCGCCATCAATAGCATCAAGTCAAATTGGCGGGCACGGATCAGTTCTTCCATATGTACCGGAATTTCACCGGTCAGCTGTGCTTCACCAAGAAATCCAACCAGCATCCGTCGATACTGATGTGCTTTGGGGTGCGTGTTGACCACTTGGGACAACAGCTCAATCGCGTCATACAGACGCCCTTGTCCGACAAGAGCCTGAACAGCATGTTGCACACGCTGCCCCTCGGGGCTGAAATTTGATGCCGCGACCGCTTGCACCAAAAGATCGGCAGCCTGTCGTTCGCGGCCAAGCCGACCATTGGTGATCGCCGCATCAGTCAAAACATCTGGATCTTCTGGGCTGGCGATCAACGCATCAGCAACCAATTGATCCGCTCGCTGCCAATCTCCTTGCTGAACCGCCGCGTGTAAATCTTTACCGGGGTCTTTTGACTTTGAAATTGACTCCGGTTTCTGCTGGCCAGCTTCGTTAGAAGTTTGGGATGAGTGACATCCACCGACCATTGCGGCCACCAACATCGCAACGACGACGAAGCAAGCTCGATGTCGCGAACGATCACGCTGCAAATGACGATCAGCTGTTTTCGATTGTTGCATCAGAACGCCAGAAGACTTCGAACAAACTACTGCAAGACAAACGCCGTTGGGTCACCTTGGACGATCAAGTATTCCTGGTCACCAGCCAAGGTTCCCAAGGACTCGGTCGATCCATCGGGCCAAGTCACCATCACATCGGAGACCTCTGTTGCGTTTCCTAATCCCGCACGCAGTTCCGGATCATTGCTGCAAAAGTAACCGCTTCCAGACAAAGCCCAAAGCGTTCGCGGTTGCCCGTTGCAGCGAAACCGTACCATTGCTCCGATCGCATCACGGCTAGCCTCACTTCCCACCAATCGAAACGTGACGTGATGATTTTCTTTGGCCGTTTGATTCACCAATAAACAGATCGGTTCATAGGAGTGTGTTACGACGACATCGCGACGACCGTCCCGATCGGCGTCCAAGGTCCACAACGCTCGACCTACATGTGACTGCCGAAAATACTCACCCCAAGCATCGTCCTGGATGAGGTCAAAACGCCCTTTTTCACCTCGACGGAACACTTGCATCGGTTGGGCATAGGGAAGGCTCTCGGGTTCATTGAAGTCGCCAATATGACCGTTGGTCACAATCAGCTCATCCAATCCGTCGTCATCGAAGTCGATCGCTTGCGTTCCAAAACCGACCAATTGCAAAGTCGGACGGACGAGCCCAAGCTGATTGGTAATGTCCTGCCATAACCCAGGGGCGACCTGATCGTACAGGATGTTGTACTCACGCCCGAAACCTGTGACGTAGAAATCCAAATCTCCGTCACCATCAAAGTCGCTACTGGCAACCCCCATCGAAGCTTGCGCGATGGTTCGTCCGTCGACGGCCAAACCACTTGCCGCTCCACTTTCGATCAGTAGCTGCGGCTCGTTCTCGACAGCGGTGTAGTAGGCGTTGGGCGTCATGTCGTTGGCGACAAACGCACTGACATGATTTCCGTCCAATGTCCCCGCGACGATACCCAGCCCTCGTCCTGGCATCACATCCGCGATTAGTTCTTCAGACCGATCTTGAAGCACTCCGTGATCGCTCATCAAGAAGAACTGATCGCGGTGTGCAGGAAATTTCAGCGGATGGCAAGGTCCAGGAACGCCTTGGTCGTCGGGACAAGCCTTGTCCATGTCTTTGATCGTGCGACAGTAGTTAGTCGTCATCAGATCCGATCGACCATCGTGATTCAGATCCACGAAGGCACCGCAAGTACTCCATTCTTGCCAGTCATTGTCATCCAGCAGGGCAGTGCAATCGGTGAAGGTCCCATCGCCGTTGTTTCGCAACAGTCGGTTTTTCCCCAAGTTCGCGAAGAACAAATCAGGGAAGCCATCTTCATTGAAATCACCGACCGCGGCTCCTTGCCCGTAGCCTCGATCCCCCACGCCGGCTTGAGTCGTCACCGCGTCAAAGCTGCCATTGAGATTGCGCAACAATTCGTTGGGCATGGAATCTGTTTTCAACATCGTTCCCCCGGCTCCCATGATCAGAAGGTCATGCCAGCCGTCTCGATCAAAATCGATCGTACCGCCGCCAACACCGGTCGAACGAATCAATGGCGCGAGCTTGGCATCGTCGGGATTGTTCTTGCCACCGAAACCTGCCAAACCACGAGCCTCCGTTTCATCAGCTAAAACAACATGCTGATGCGTTCGGACCAGGGGAACCTGAGTCGGTGTACGTTCGCGTTGGCCGTCTTCTAAGTTGGCCAGTGGTAGCGATGAGAGATCAGCCGCAAGTGCAGGTTGCTCGATCGTGGTGATCCAACTCGGATCTTGCTTCAAACGTTTTAAGATCGCCAGCCGCAAATCGGGAAGTTGCTTTTCGGGGTCACGCTTCAGTGTTGTTGCGATCGCTGACCAGGCTTCGGCTTCCCAAGTTCGACCTAGCGAAAACAACACCTTCGCGATATTGAACGCATCCGTTTGACTGTCTTTTCCGTCCCAAGTGAAATCGTAGTAAACCGCACGAAGCTTCAGCAGCAGCTCAATACGATCATCAACCGCTTGAATTAGTTCATCGCTGATGACGTTGTCGATCTTGGTATCTGCAAGCTCTGCTTGGTTCGTCAAGTTTGTCCTTTGGATACGTTGCAGGACACCAGTTAACCGAATCCATGCGTTGCTGTCATTCGGGTCAATGCGAGTCGCTTGCCAATAGGAACGTACCGCGGCGAGGTATTCATCGTTCGCCATCGCCCAGTCACCAATCGTCAACCAATAGGCTGGCTGCTGATCCGTTCCTTCGGGAGCCTGCGAAGCCCAATCAGGAATCGCCGAGACGTCATGCTGCTCCATCAGTGCTTGACCGAGCATCGCGTATGCTGGCGCAAAGTCAGGATGATGATCAAGGATCTCACGCAGCAGCGTTTCACATTCGAGCGCATCATGCTTGTCGATCAGTTCTTTCGCATCACCAAGTCGAACGCGGTAATCGTTCGGATTCCGCTGCATCAGAATGTTGGACGTGTTAAACGAGTACCTTCGCGATGAAGTCTCCGTGACGGCTAGCAGCAGTGGGACATCGAACGCACGCCTTTTAATGAGATGCTGAAGGTGAGGCTGAGCCAATTCGGGCCGTTCGGCTTCGCCAAGAAACCCGATCAGGTTTTTCCGATGTTTCAGGTTCTCTGGGTTGGCAATCAAGTCTTGCTGCAACAGATCGATGGCCGCATACAGTTCGCCGACGTCGATCAGACCTTGGATGGCGAAGTCGACTCGCGATGCGGGTTGATAGTTCGCTGCCTGTGCGGCCTGGACCAGCAACTCGGCTGCTTCGCGTTTGCGTCCATTGAGCGCCGCGACCTTTGCCGCGTCTGTTAACAGGTTTGGATCGTCTTGGCCGGCGATCAAAGCGCGAGGCATGAACTCATCGGCACGCTTCCAATCTTGAGCTTGCATTGCCTGACGCATCTGTTCATCCGGGGGGATGAGGCGATCGGATTGGTCAGCAACCGCATTTTTATCTTCAGATTTTTTGGCGACATCCGAGCTGGGGGAACACCCGCCGATGACAAAGGTGCACAGTAACGCGGTAAAAAATCCAAGGTGGTACTTAACGATCAACATTGTTGGGGTGCATCCCAAAGCGATTCAGCGAGAGATCTCCTAGAGACGTAGGTTAAGCGTTAAATACGATGAACCACAGCCAAAGAGTTCCCTAATTTGCGACTGCCAGCCATTATTTGGGAACTATGCTTGATAGCTCGCGTTTAACGTGCATGGTGCGTTAACACCTTCAGAAAACTGCCCGAAACCGAACAAATCCACCATTTCGGACTGCACTCTTTTGGCCATCCGGACGGTGCTCGGTACCCATCATCAATTGCCGTGCAAAATATCTAAGTTCTATTGCGCGATTACACAATTGACGAAACAAAACAAGCGGGCAATTATTTGTTTGTACGCCTTCATTAGGGCAAAGCATTTTTCCTTTATGTCCTTCTTTCTACTTTTCGGAGACTCTTCTAGATGAGACAAGCTCGTAATCGGGCTGGTGGTTTCACCTTGGTGGAACTGCTGGTCGTCATTGCCATCATCGGCATCCTCGTCGGTCTTTTGCTTCCAGCGGTTCAAGCCGCCCGAGAAGCAGCACGACGAATGGCTTGCAGCAATAACTTCAAGCAACTCGGCCTCGCGCTACACAACTATCACTCGGCCTACAAGCAACTGCCCCTGATGGGTGGCGGTACCGGGATTGACCACACCGCTGGTAACCTTGGCGGACAAGAGTGGTGGCGTCCTTCGAACAACACCAACAACGAATGCTTGAGCATCCACGTTGGTTTGACCCCATTCTTCGAGCAACAAGGCTTGTGGGATCACATCAGTAACCCCAGCATCCAAACCGTCACCGACGGATACTTGATTCCAGCAAACAACGCGACTTGGCCAGCGATGGGCCCAAGCCCTCGCGACCAGTGGGAATACGTGCCATGGGCAACTGAAATCCCAACCCTTCGCTGCCCCAGCGATCCAGGTACCGGCCAACCAGCTTTGGCGCGTTGTAACTACGCCGCTTGCATGGGTGACTCTTGCCACATCGTTCAACAAGACAACTTCAAGAACAACAACCTGACTCCTGGCGACGGATGGCGTGCGCAGCGTGCATTGGCAACCGACCGCGGTTTCTTCGGTGTTCGTCGTGAAGCGAAGTTTCGTGACATCCTCGACGGTCTATCCAACACCGTCGCGATGGGTGAAATCATCTCGGACTTGGGTGACTTGGACAAACGAAGTGCTGTTTCGGTTAACAACGGTGCACCTTGGGACGCCGTCGGAACCAGCGGTCCTCAGTACCAACCAATCTGGTGTGTTGATGACAACCAAATCGATCCTGAAAGCCCCAACTTCTGGTGCTTCCAGAACTCGAACTGCAACGACCACCAAAAGGTTCACAGCGATCGTCAGTCGCGTGGTATGAACTGGGCGTTCTACCAGTGCACCTCGAACCAAGTTTGGACCATCCGTCCTCCAAACTCGGAATCGTGCATGACTGGTCACCAAGACTCCTCCGGTGCACTGGCTCCAGCTAGCCGTCACCAAGGTGGTGCTCACATCCTGATGGGTGACGGTGCGGTTATCTTCATCACCGATTCGATCGAAGCCGGTGACCAACACGCTCCATCGCCAAGCTTCTACTCACGTGCCAAGGGCAGCCCATACGGTCTGTGGGGTGCAATGGGTACACGTGCCGGTAAAGAAGTTGTTGACGAAGCTCTGAACCAGTAATTCAAGTTCAGATCAGTCAACCAACTGATAACGAAAACCTCGCCTGCGAAAGTGGGCGAGGTTTTTTTGTGCCGTCACTCAATTGCGATGACGCGATCAAATCTATTCAAGCAAAACAGAAGCACACTCAAACCGCCCACCAGCAGACCAAGTGGACACTTCAGTTTTGAAGCATCGCTGGCCTTTGCGATCGGTGATTCACAGGTTTAACCTTTCACAAAGTCGTCTTCCACTTCGTAATCCCCGCGGTAAAGAACGCCGCCTTCACGGTGTGAAGGGCGACAATAGAAGATCACCCCTTGAGTAGCTGAGATGCGATGACCGGTTGATGCCGCTATGCTCAAGAGCAGCAAAGGGATTTCCCAAAGTTGCTCAGCTTACTTCTGTAACCTGCGCACACAGCGACGCTCAGCTTCACAGAATCCCTGACTGAAACACTTCACAAACGCACGCCTACGGACCTCGGCGATCGCCATGCTTTTCGGCCGATTTGAAATTTCGAAATCCAATCAGCGATGGCTGCTGATCAACATCGCGATCATTTTTTGCGTCATTGGCTGCAAACCGAGCGAGACTGATCGGCAACAGCCAATTAAATCTGACCAGGATCGAACGACGGCCGAAACGAAAAAAAACTCCGATTCAGCGTCGACGAATCCCCCTGCTGTTGGAAAAGGTTCTAACCGCCAAGCCACTCCGACCGTAGCAACCACCCCGGTCTCAACGTCCAGCCTTCCCGATGGTTATGTTGGAACAGCGAAGTGCGCCAGTTGCCACACGCAGCGACACACAAGCTACCTGGGAACTCATCACAGTCGATCGCTTCGATTGGTTGATCCAGAACACGATGCCTCAGTTGGGTGCACGATCGAACATCATCCAAGCTGGCGACGCTACGAAGTTCAAAAGTCGAAAGGCGATTTGGTCCATCGCGAATTCAAACGCTTCAGTGACTCACCAAACGACATCGCTCAAGTCAACGAACTGCCGGTCAAATACGTGATGGGCAGCGGCGCGTTCGCCAACGGCTACCTACTTAACGAAGGCGACTACCTACTGCAATCTCCGGTGACTTGGTACGCCAAGCGTGATGATTTCGCAATGGCACCGGGCTACGACAAATCAAATCAAGTCGGCCTGTCACGGATGATCGATGATGAGTGCCTGTTCTGTCATGCGGGGCTCGTCAGTCGACGCGAAGACAATCCGCGAAAACCGGAGATCCATGAACTGGCAATCGGATGCGAACGTTGCCATGGCCCCGGACAAGCCCACACAGATCTTTATCAAGCGATTGCCGCGGGAGACAAGAAACAGCGCGATGGCATCGATTCCAAAATCGTGAACCCGACCAGTCTGGATCGATTGCACCTGGAATCGGTCTGCGCCCAGTGCCACCTCCAAGGAGACGTGGTTGTCCATGCCGCAGACCGATCGATTTGGGATTTTCGTCCCGGCGAAGACATCTCGGAAACACGGTTGCACTACAAGAACAAACCGCCGGGCGACTTTGAGAAGGTCTTCACTGGTCACTTTGATCAACTTTGGCAAAGCCGCTGCTACACCGAAACCGAAACCCTGACCTGTGTCACTTGTCATGACTCACACCATGAAACGCCAATCGATGACCTAGTCCAGTACCGCCGCGAACAATGCAGCGAGTGCCATCAAGAATCGACGGAGCAATCGTGTCCTATCGAAGTCGACGATCGCATCTCGGAGAATTCCAACAACTGCGTTGCTTGTCATATGCCATCGATTGACAGCGAAGTCCCACACTCCAGCACAACCAGCCACCTGATTGCGGTTTACCGTGACGGCAAACCAGAAGATATCGATTTGGAAGAAAACCGCCTGAGACGACTTCAACCGAAAACAACTCTGACTCAATCGGAACTGAACCGTCGCGATCAGCTCGCAAGGCTCTACAACGCGGTCGATCAAACGCAGCTTGGTAACGATGATCCCTTGTCGAAGATTGATGTAAATGAACTGAAACCGGAGTCATTCGAAGCGATTCTATTTGGCGACAATCGTGACGCGGAAACCTATTCATTGATCGCTCGTATCGCTCAGCTAAAACGAGAGCGGGTCGCTGGCAACTCTTCACAACAGGCTGAACTAGGAAAGATCGCGTTACAAAATGCCCGGCGAGCTATCGAACTCGAAAAACGTCCTGTTCGCAGCCGTGAAGCGGCAGTTGAACTACTAGGAACGGCGTTGATGGAATCGGGACAGCCGCAAGCCGCAGTGAACTACCTTATCGAACTTTCAAAGGTCCGCCGCGTCGCCAGTGACGCCTACAACCTTGCACTGGCGCTGGCCAAGTCCGGCAGAGTCTCTGATGCCGAATCGCTGTTCCGGGAAGCGATTCGAATTGACGGATCTTACGCCCCAGCCTATCGATCACTTGCGGTGCTGTACCGTTCGATCAACCCTGAACTCGCCAATCGTGCCGGCCTGATGTCACAGCGTTTATCGACGCTTCCCAATGAAACGACGCCAGAAACAGCGAATCAGCAGCCAGCGAATTGAAACGTCACTCCTTCGAAAATGAATCGTGACCCAATCCCTCGATCAAAATAGAACGTCGATTGATAGGTAGACCAGAAAATGTCTGCTGCCGTCCTGAGGGCCATTCAATGATCACCTCTTCCACCGAAGCGACTTTCCCGAGACCGATACTGACCAACGCTTCATTCTTGCACAGATAACCGTCGCCTGCGGTGACCTGTGAATGCCACGTGTGTCCTTCACCCTTGACGGTAACGCGTGCACCGATGGCGTCACGTTCGCTTTCGGTTCCGACCAACGCCAACTGCATCCAATTGGAACCTGCATTCGTTTGGTTAAGGATCAGCGAGCAACGGTCCTGAAGATCCGTCACAACATAATCCTGGCGACCGTCGGTATCAAAGTCTAACATCGCCATGGCTCGGCCTAGGTGCGGCAGTTTCCAATAGTTGTCCGTTGCGGGTTCAAGGCTTTGAAACTTGTCACCTCGGTTGGCAAACAGTTGCGGCAACTGTTTGAATGGTTCGCCTGCGTGGGCAAGATCATCCACATGTCCATTGGCAATCGCCAAGTCACACCAACCGTCGTTGTTGTAATCGATTGGCTGCGTCCCAAAGCCCACCATCGGGATGCTTTCTGTTTCGAGCTTAAAACGAATACTCAAGTCCCGGTACATGCCATCGTCTTGCAAATACAAGCTGTTTGGCTCTTTGGAAAAGTTCGTGATGTGAAAGTCGGGGCTGCCCGACCGATCAAAGTCGGCAACGGCGATTCCCATCGCGGCCGTGGCTAGGCTGTGCGCCCCATATGCGCATCCGGTCGCGACCGCCACATCTGCAAACTCGTTTTTATCATTGGCTTTCCAAAGTTGGTTTTGTAACGCGTCGTTTCCAACCAAGATCTCGTTGCGTCGGTCACCCAAAAGGTCAGCGATCACGATGCCCAAGCCGGTGCATGCGTCCTCCTGCGATGTCCCGATGACCGTTGCGGCATGCTCACCCGTTGCCGAATTACGATACAGGTCATCCAGCTGGGGCTTGAATTCCAATGGGGCAATCGAAGCGGTCACGTTGCCTTGGAGATCTAACTTTGGTCGCCGAGCAATCGCCGGATCGTCGATGTAGTTAAGCGATACGATGTCGGGCAGATGATCGCCGGTCACATCCCCCATCGCCAATGAAGACACACATCGCGTTAGCTTAGGCTCTGAATCCAAGTCTTTCACGGCGAAGGTTCCGTCGCCACGGTTAATCATCAGCTGATTGATTCCGATGTTGCTGATCGCGAGATCGGGAAAGCCATCCTGATTCCAATCACCTGACGTTACGCCGATGGTGTATTGGCGCTCGGAGAGGCCAGCCGATTCGGTTTGGTCGATCATCGCATGCGTGCGAACGATCACATGCCGAAGCAGCTTGTCCGATTCGTTTGCAACAAAGTCAGGTGCGTCGGCGGCACCTTGCGCGAGATATAAATCAACCAATCCATCCAAATCGTAGTCCAGGGCGGCGACGCCTCCGCCTAGTTGCTGATAGATCGCGAAAGCTTTTTTCTGATCGCTGGCGGCAACCTTATATCGATGATCAATTCCTAACGGAATGGAAACGTCCCTGAAATCAGCTTCGGTCAAATCCACGGGCAATGCAGATGCCAAGCCTTGTTGCGGATTGACAATGTCACTGGGATCAACACTCGGTTTGGGGAACTTTGAAAGATCCACACCGCACCAACGCGTGGGCAAGCTGGGGAACGCATCTGCCGAAGAGGTCACTTGTTTGAGAGCCACACCAAGCTGTTGAAGTTGGCTCTGCTGATTGGGTACAGAACTGAACGCAAGAGACTTCCACAAGATGCCTTCGAGTGGTCGCCCGAGTTCTGCCAACTGATCGGCTAGCTCGACCATTGCTTGATACTTCGAAGTCTCCTCAGTCGCGATCTGGTTGCCCAACTCGATCACACGATTGAGCTGTTTATACCGCGTTTTAAAGGCTTCTTCAGCCGCTTCGTTCTTCAATGATCGAAAGGATTGAATCATCCGCCGAACGCTGCGATGGTCGGTCGGATCCAGTCGCAAGGCTTCGGCAAGTGCACCGACGGCCGATTCGAATTTTGCTTCGCGAACGAGATGGTATCCGATCGCAGCCCAATACTCCGGAAAAGCTTTGGTAGGTTCGGAAACAAACGACAACCATTTTTGAAAATCTGCATCAAGCTGGCCTTCGACGAGCACCAAACCATAGAAGGCGATCGCGGCTTGACTGGCCGAACCGTCTTCGATCGACGGTTTCAATAGCACGGCGGCTTGTTCATAGTTTTGCGTCGTGAATTGATGCCGTGCCTCGCCTAGTGAACCGATCGGCCAATAGGGCCGAGTACCATTGCTGGGCGATTGATCCGGAGCGTCATACAAGGCATCGGATTCGACGATCAATGCAAACAGCTCATCTTGCGTGATATCACCTGCCATGCAGAGCTGCTCGATCAATTCATTCGCTTCGTAGCGACGCCCCTGTCGATTGAGCAAATATGCCAGCCTGCGTCTTGCGATATTAAACTGTGGAGCGAGTTGCAAGATCTGACGATACCGCTGCTCCGCCTTGTCGAATCGCTTCAGTTCTAAATACCAGTCCGCCGCGACGCCTAAGGCGGGTAGTCCGGAGTCGGGATCTGTCGGCGGAATCTCGGATAACATCTCGGCCGCGTTCAGCAAATTGCCCTTACCAGCTTCGGCATTTGCCAAATGGAATACGGCAACGTAGTCCTTGGGGTCTTGAAGAATCAACTGCTGCAGAATCTCGATCGCTTTGTCGAACCGCCCCTGGTCCTGGGCGGTAAGGGCTGCGTCAATTGATTGTTCCCGAGTCGGGACGGAGGGTTCCTTTTCCGGGCTTTCATCCGGCGGTTTCACATTTTGCGAAGGCAACTCTGCCGTGACAGTCGCATCGGGCTTTGCCTGGACATCGGACGTGCTCGGTTCGGCCGACGATTGCGATACATCACCGGCTTGTTCCTGATTTGACGGTTGCTTCCGGCATCCGGTCGAGCCGACTAGCAATACTGCCAGCGCAATGTTGAATGCGAGTCTGGAAGGGCGTCGATAACTGCTGGTAAGAAAATGCATGATGACCGCGGTAAAAGCCAGCGAACGAGAAGTGACGGAATTATAGGCCTGATCAGCTGTTTTTAAAAAGCGATGCAACAGTCGACGATTTGTTGAAACAAGTCCGCCAAGAGTTCGCTATGCATTGATGTGGCACCAGACACCACGGCTCATGTTCTAACACAGTCCGCAAAACCATCCGTTCGGAATACACGATGGCAAAATACGTAATCCCCGACATGAAATTGATTCCCCAGCAAATGGGCTGGTCGTGCTGGTACGCGAGTGCCCGAATGCTCATCCAGTGGCAGATGAATCGATGCCAACAAAGCTTCGTGGATATGATTCCCCCTGAACTGGACCGGCGGTGCCAACAGATCCGCGATGCCGATCAAGGGATTACGAATCCAGCCATTTTGCAGATGGCTCGACGACTTGGACTCAGACAAGAGCCACAAATCAGTCCCAGCTCGAATACCTCTGCAGAAATCGAAACGATGCTGCGAATCCATGGACCGTTGTGGGTCAACGGGGACGCTCACATCGTGGTGATCGCCGGCATCGATGGGGATCGTGTCAAAGTTTACGACCCCTGGCCGCCCCGTCGCGGTGCGATCGAATGGAGATCATTGTCGGGCTGGCTACTTCGCGAAACGTCTGGCATGTACACCGTCCAAAAAGGCGACACGCTTTCATTGATCGGTCGCGACCACGGCGTCGACTGGAAAAAGATCTATCAACACGCCAACAACGCTGCCTTTCGGACCAAACGTCCTGACCCGAACCGAATCAGTGTCGGCGATCAGATCTTCATCCCGACTTCGTCTTCGGACATGGACACCAGCGGGTCGATCTCGTTCCTCTATCTACCGGCACGAACCTGCTCGCTTTAAGCATGCTAGGCTTCAACGATCCCCCCGGAAGAAAGTGCGTTCTTCAATCAGACCTTTCGGGAACTCTTGAAGACCGAGCTTCCTAGAATGAGCCGTAGCCCAAAATCGCTTTTTATCGGTTGTGCCGCACTCTCTGCACTGCTGGCTGCACTGCTGGGACTAACCGTGACTGCGATTTCGTCTCCATCGATTCGTTCGATTTTGAACGTTCCAGTCCGACTGACCTCGATGGCGATTAGTTCAAGCACATCGGACCAGAATGAACATAACGCTGTCGGCGACCAAACTTGGCTATCACATTGGCCGCCGATTAAAGGCAAAGCTTATCCGGATATAAATCTGAAGGATCAAACCGGTAAGACACTTCGACTGTCAGACTTCAAAGGCAAGGTCATCCTGATTGAATATGCGGCCGTCTCGTGCCAGGGTTGCCAAGCTTTTGCAGGTGGCAAGCAGCGTGGACCCTTCGGTCAGTTCCGAGTTCAACCCGGCCTGGATTCGATCGAGCATTACTCGCGTCGCTACGCGAACGTCGACCTCGGCAAAGATGTCGTGTTTGTTCAAGTCTTGCTGTACGGCGGCGACCAGTCTGCCCCCACCATGTCCGAGACAAAGGCCTGGGCTGAGCACTTTGATATGGAACGTCAACACGACAAAGTTGTGATGCAGGGCAGACCAGAAATGCTGAGCGAGAAAACGTATCAGATGATTCCCGGATTCCACTTGGTCGATCAAGACTTCATCGTCCAAGGGGACTCTTGTGGACATCACCCGATTGATGATTTGTATCGTGACTTGCTTCCCAAAATGGGTGAGCTGGCTCGTCGATAGTCCACGTCAACGGTTTTGTCGCTGCAGCAGTACCGTTTTGAAATGGCGATTCTGCGGTGGCGAATCTGCGCAACTGTGTGACACCGTTGATCGCCCCCCGCTTGGCAGGCCGGTCGGGCTAAAGAATTTGACAGGGGGTATCATAGGAGGTATCGTCAAAATCCGCGCGATTCCCCAAATCATCAGCGCTGCTCATCTTCGGTTCTTGCGTGAACCGAGTTCCTCCTAAAGCTACTTCTGAGACGCACATCACATGTCGCTTCGCAAGTCCGCTCGCCCCGCGGCCGAGCGTCGCCCGCAACATCGACGTTACGGGTTTCGACGCAGCCTTTTGGAATGCCTGGAATCGCGACAACTGCTGGCTGCTGACAGTGGCTTTGCAGTCGCCTTGCCAACCGGCGATGAAACCAATTTTGGCGAAGTCATCGTGACCGAAGAAGGCCGCAGCCTTTGTCCGGCATTTCGATCAGCGTCTGTTGGCGAAGGGGAGCTCGCTGAACTTGAAACACTGTCGACATTGCAATCGGCCCCCGCCGTCGCCGGCAATGTCGACGTTTCGGCATCCATCGTCCAGGTTGCGGGGCCACTGGATGTTGGTGATCCGCTGACATCAGAAATCACCTTCGAAAACGCTGGACCGGGTTCGGCAGAAAACACAAACTTGGCTGTCACCTTTGATGCCGGACTGACCGGGATCACTTGGGAACGTGAGGTCCTTCGCACGATTCCTGCGACCATCATGACGGCCGATATCAATGGCTCAACGGGTTTTGCCGTCGACGGGGATGGCGGTTCTGACCAGTCTGGTTTGCCCGTTGCGGGAATCGGCGACATCAATGATGACGGATTCGATGACTTTGCGATCGGTGCTGCCGACAAGCTGTATGTCGTCTATGGTACCGACACCGGCTTTTCATCACAGATCGACTTAGGATCGATCAGCGCCAGCGAAGGTTTCTTCTTCAACGGGTTCGGAACCACCGGCGGAATCATCTCGGCCAAATCGGCTGGTGATGTGAACGACGACGGCATCCCAGACATTATCCTCGGCAGCCCTGACTCTTCACCGGGAGGATTGAACAGCGCCGGAGAAGCTTTCATTGTCTTTGGATCATCCACGTTTGGGTCCAGCTTTGACGTCACGACCCTCAACGGCAGCAACGGATTTTCGATCCCCGGAACCGCTCAAGATGCACTGCTGGGTGCCAGCATTGATGGTGCAGGCGACCTCAACAATGACGGCATCGATGATGTGATCGTCGGCGCTCCAGGCGATTTCTTTTCCAGCACCGAAGGCGAATCGTACGTCATCTTCGGAGCGAGCACTTTCGCTTCCGGTTCGATCTCGCCTGCCAGCCTTAACGGCACCAACGGTTTCGCGATTGTCACCTCGGACTCCGGAGCCAACCTCGGGGAAAGCGTTGCCGGCATCGGCGATTTCAACGGGGACACAATCGACGACATCTTGGTTTCTGCGTCTTATGATTCGGCCGGTACTTCGAATGGAACCAGCTACATCATTTACGGCGGTGGAAGCTATACGGCGACTTTCAATGTCGGCTCGCTAGGTTCATCAACTGGCATGGAGATTTCCGGATCGACCAACCCTAGACTGGGCCTGGACGCGGATGCTTTGGGCGATGTCAACGGTGACGGGCTAGCGGATTTTGTGATTGTCGATAGCGACGACTTCAACTCCGGAGCCTATGTCGTCTACGGAACCAACTCGGGTAGCGCCTCGCTGAACCTTTCAACGCTTGATGGTAGCAACGGCTACTTCGTGCCATTTAGTTTCCAAGTCGCTGCAGGTGGCGGTGGCGATTTCAATGGCGATGGATTCAACGATGTGGTGTTCGCCAACGCAGACTTTGTCGGTGGCTTCGTCGTCTTCGGTACCAATCAAAATCTAGGTGCATCGGTCGACCCACTCACGCTCGACGGCACAAACGGTTTCAAAGTCGAAACGGGTGACTTCGATGATGCCCCCTTCGTCGGTTCTTTCGCGGGTGATGTCAATGGAGACGGCTTCGACGATGTCATCTTCGGCGCCCCGTTTTCGCTTCCTACCACGGGTTTCCTAGGTTCCGAAGGGCAGTCCTTCGTGATCTATGGCATTGGCAATACATTGACCAACGGCAGTGGCGAGATCAATGAGAACTTTGACCTGCAGCCGGGTGACCAAGTGATCTATCGTGTCGACGCGACCATCGCTGTTGGCGCAGGCAGCTCGACAACGGTCACGGCCGTGGGCACGGTTGACGCGAACGAAACCGATGACATCCCATCGAACAACACCGCCACGGCGACAACGACTATCACCCCATCAGACTCGACACCGCCACAGATTATCGACTTAATCGTTGCTTCGTCGTCGTGGTCAACATCAATGATTGATACAGTCGATGGCCCAGGAGCAGGCAATGGCCTTGGCCTTTCACTACCGGGTTCAGAACAACTAACACCAGTTCCGTGGATCACCGGAATCGACAAGATTTATGTCGTCTTCAGCGAAAACATTTCGACCGAATTTGCCGCAGGCAACCTTTCGCTGATCGGCACGACGCAAGCCGATTACCTGACGACCGCTGGTTTGCAGTTTGGCGTTGATGGGGCAAACACGGGAACGATCACCCTTTCCCAACCGATTTTGGGTGATTCGATTTTGCTGCAAATTCGAGATTCATTGACCGACCCAGCCGGCAATCCACTCGATGGCGAATGGACCAACGAAGTCAGCCTCCAGTCTGGCAACGCAACCGCGGGTGGTGATTTCAATTTCCGATTCAATGTCTTGGCCGGTGACAAAGATGGCGACGGTTTCGTCGGTATCCCCGACATTGGCGGGGTATTCAACGAACTGGGAAGTTCGCCAAGTGATGTCGCCTCGGCACGTGCCGACATCGATGCGGATGGATTTGTTGGTATCCCAGATATTGGAACCGTGTTTGGACAGCTTGGCGCAGGTTTGCCATCGGCGCCTCCAATCCCAGCGCCGTTGGCAGAATCAGAATTTGCATCCGCAGTCGACATGCTTTTTCAAGACGAAGACAACCTGTCAACTAATTTATTAATGGAGACCCCTGAAACACTGTTCTAGAGTTGGATGTTTTCCCCCGCCCCCCAAAGTGTTGTGAACGACCACCGCACCGTGTTAAACTTTGCGGCCTAGTGAACACCCTATCTATTTGAAGCTCTCATGATTCAGAAAACTTTTCTCGCTCTTGCGGCTTGGGCTAGCCTGACCTCAATGGCACATTCGGAACTGGTCATCAATATTGGCTCAGTCACCGTTGACATCTCGTCCGGTTCCGGGATGGCAAGCGCCTCGTTTGATGTTTTCATTGAAAACGTCGGCATCAGTTCTCCTGGCGATGACGAGGTTGCCTACGGGTACAACCTGCTTTACGACATCGCCCCAGTCTCACCGGGTAGCTATCCGCTTGGTGTCAGCCTCGACGCAACAACTCCAGTGGAGTCCGGCAACCTGTTCCCCGGAACGATCGGACTAAACGTTAACCAATCACCTGCCGCCGGTGATTTCGCTGTCGCCGAAGCACAATTCACCCCGGTAACTTTCGCCGCCGGAACCAACCAATTGCTTCATACGGTGAACCTGCAAATTGATCGCAGTCTTGCCGTCGCTGGCGATTACCAAATCACGATCGATTCCTCGAGTGCATCCGACGGAATTTCCGACTCGCTGCTAACTGTCTACGATCCGGTCGTCAACGCAGGCGTCCTTTCGATCACAGCGATACCTGAGCCAAGTTCGATCGGATTCCTGGCAGTTGCAGGTGTTGCTCTCGGATTTCGCCGCAGACGACGCTAAACGCAAGCGATAACGAACATCGTTCGGCCAAATCAAAGCTTTAAGTATCGAAACCACCTGGGTTACCTGGGTGGTTTTTTTATTGGCAGGTCGCTAGCTTTGATTGTCAATCAACCCTTCCGCTGCCATCGGCCTACATCAATGACCCTGCTGATTGTTTATCTTTGCGTTGCGATCGGATTCTCTTTCTATTGCAGCATCGCAGAAGCGGTTTTACTGTCGATCACGCCTTCGTTCATCGCGACGCTTGCCCAGAAGAACGCGAAAGACGCCGAACGTCTTAAAAAACTGAAAGACAACGTCGATCGCCCACTCGCGGCAATCCTAAGCCTTAATACGATCGCGCACACGATCGGCGCGGCGGGCGTCGGTGCTCAAGCTGCAGTCGCCCTGAAAAACGTTCCGCTTGCTTTCGTCAGTGCCTTGCTGACACTATTGATCCTTGTCTTTAGCGAGATCATCCCCAAGACACTCGGTGCACTCTACTGGCGATCTCTAGGGCCGTTCATAGCCAAGACGGTCGGCTACCTAATCCTGATCCTCTATCCACTCGTTTGGCTCAGCGAACGGTTGACAAAGCTACTCTCAGGCGGAAAGGGCCACCACACGCTGACCCGAGATGAGCTGGGCGCGATGGCGGAAATCGGCGCCGAGCAGGGCGTGTTGGAAGAACACGAATCGCGTCTGTTCCGATCACTGATGCAGTTCCCTGAAATCACCGCTGCAGACATCATGACGCCTCGTGTTGTCGTGATCGCCTTTTCGGAATCGGAAACGGTTGGCGAAATCATGTCGCAGCAGCCTGACCTATTTGTGTCGCGGATACCGATCTACAAAGACAACCTCGACCATGTCACCGGTTTTATCATGCGTTCGGAACTTTTGCTCGCAGCAGCAAAGGACGAGGACGATGTCCCGCTACGCCAATTGCGTCGTGACATCATCGCGGTCGATATGGAAACGAGCGCCAAAGAGGCCTTTGATCAGCTCGTCGAACAGCGACAACACATTGCGATCGTGACCGATCAGTACGGCAGCACTCAAGGGATCGTCACACTCGAAGACGTGATCGAAACGCTGCTCGGGATGGAAATCGTCGATGAGCACGACAAGAACATCGACATGCAAAAGGTCGCCCGGAAACGCTGGAAACAGCGAGCGAAGAACATGGGACTGAAGGTTCCTGAGGAAAACGCGTAGTCGCCCATGGGCATTCACTGCCCTCCCAGACGATAAGACCTCACCGGTTTGGCGACACCACACATGGACGGCCAAATCGCAAGAAACAACGGACTGTTCGGATGATCGTCGAACCAGCATCCGCCTCCACTGCTTTTGCCACAAATTCGAACTTCAATGCGATGACCGACCTTTTGCTTTCCATGCCATCGATTGCGGCACCGCTGCTGGCATCTTCGGTAGAAGAAGAAGCAGTTCAGCCCGCATCAGCCGGTGTGATGCTGCTGTTCGCCGCCGTGATGTGCGCTACCTACGTTGGTGTCGCGGTCGAACGATTCCACAAAACCGTCGCCGCACTCTGCGGAGCCGCAGTCCTGGTCACGCTGGGGCTCGCGCTGCATCTATTCGAATACCCCAAGATCTACGAGTTCCTCAAAGAAGACTTGAACATCTTCGGAGTGATCATCGGAACGGGAATCCTGGTCGATGTTGTCGGCAAAAGTGGCCTGTTTCATTTCTTGTCGATGTATATCGTGCGTTTCACAGGCGGCTCGGCAACGAAGCTTTTCCTGACTCTCTGCATTGTGACGTTTTTGTTTGTCGCGGTGCTGACCATCGTCCCCGCGATGCTGATCCTTTCATCATTGGTTTTGGTGATCTGCCGTTCGCTGAATTACAAACCGATGCCGTTCTTGCTGAGTGTTGCCATCTGTGCCAACAGTGGAGCCATTGCGACGTTTGCCAGCGGCTTACCAAACATCATGATCGGGACGGCCGCTGGAATCCCGTACGCGCACTTTTTGCAAGTCAGCCTGCCCTATGCCCTGGTCAGCCTGGTCGTCGCTATTGTCGTTTTGAGGATCTTTTTCCGTAACGACCTTCCCTGGAAACAGTCCGAACAACAAAAGAACGACCTGAAAGCACAGATTGAAACCTTCGATCCGTGGGCGATGGTCGAAGACAAACGCGTTCTTATTCGCAGCGCGTCAATCTTGCTGCTAACCGTTGTCGGTTTTGTCTTCGCACAGCAGCTGGGTGTGGGAATGGACTTCATCGCGATGGTGGGAGCCACAGCAGCACTGCTGTTTGCCGGCAAAGGCGTTGAAGATGCAATTCACAAAGTCAACTGGACAGTCATCCTGTTTTTCATGGGACTGTTCGTGATTATCGGTTGCGTGAAGCAGACCGGTGCACTCGCCTGGGTGGCCGAACAAGTTGTCAAGTTCTCCGACAACCAGATGATGCTGCTCGTCCCATTACTTGGCGTGTTCTCGGCCGTTGCCAGCAGCATCGTTGACAACATCCCAGTCGCCGCGACCCTGATCCCGATCGTCAAAGACATTGCCGCAGATCCCAACGTTTCGATCGAGACGCTTTGGTGGACACTGATAATCAGCTGCAACCTGGGCGGAAACGGTACGCCCATCGGTTCAATCTCGTGTGTGATCGCGATCTACGCACTAAAGAAAGAAGCTGGTGTTCATGTTGGCTGGGGCACATTCCTGAAGCTAGGTGGCACGATCATGCTTATCCAAGTCGCCGGTGCGATCGCCTACATTTTGGTGGCGGCGGATCGAGGCTGGCTCCCCAGCCTTTAATCGCAAAGGGCTTTTGGAGATTAAAGCCACTGACGCCCTCTGGCGTTGGCCTCACTTGATGAAGCCGACGCCCAAACGCATCATTTACAGACGAAGCAATATTGCCAGAAACCATGTCGCCGCAGACTGACGCGGCGAGCACGTGGTTACTTCATTTTGCGATATCGCTCGATCAATTGATTGGTACTGCTGTCGTGCTGTAGGTCGTCGTCAGATTGCAATTCCGGGACGATCTTCTTGGCCAGAACCTTGCCCAGCTCGACGCCCCATTGATCAAAGGGGTTGACCTGCCAAATGACACCCTGTGTGTAAACACTGTGCTCGTAAAGGGCGACCAACTTACCCAGAACAGCTGGCGTCAACTTTTCGATCAGCAGAGTATTTGATGGACGATTGCCTTCGAAAACTCGGTGTGAGGCCAGCTCTTCGGCTGTGCCTTCGTCGAGCACCTGTTGCTTGGTTTTCCCCATCGCCAAAGCCTCACCTTGCGCAAACACATTGGCGGTCAGCTTGTCATGATGGTCGCCCAACGGGTTCAGCGACTTGGCAAACGCGATGAAGTCACAAGGGATCAAATGGGTTCCCTGGTGGATCAACTGATAGAACGAGTGCTGCCCGTTGGTTCCGGGCTCGCCCCAGTAAATCGGACTCGTGTCATAGTCGACACGGTCTCCGGCAAGCGTGACCGACTTACCATTGCTTTCCATCGTCAACTGCTGCAGGTAAGCAGGGAAACGCTTCAGGTACTGATCATAGGGAAGCACCGCCGTGGTTTGCGATCCGAAGAAGTCTGTGTACCAGACGGTTAGCAAGCCAAGCAGCACCGGCAAGTTTTTGTCCAGCGGCGCGGTGCGATAGTGCTGGTCCATTTCATGAAACCCGGCCAACATTTCACGGAAGCCATCCGGTCCGATGGCCAACATTGTCGACAAGCCGATCGCGCTGTCCATCGAATAGCGGCCACCGACCCAATCCCAAAAACCGAACATGTTGTCGGTGTCGATTCCGAACTTTGAAACCTCATCGGCGTTTGTTGACAACGCGACGAAGTGCTTGGCGACGGCCGTTTGATCGGCCTTTAGGTTTTCCAACAACCAATCTCGTGCCGAATGGGCATTGGTCATCGTTTCCTGAGTCGTGAATGTTTTTGACGCGATGATAAACAGCGTCTCTTCAGGACAAAGATCCTGCGTCGCCTCGGCAAAATCGGTCCCATCAACATTGGATACAAAGCGGAACGTCAAGTCACGGTTTGAATAATGCTTCAGTGCCTCATAGGCCATCACCGGCCCCAGATCCGAGCCACCGATGCCGACGTTCACAATGTTGCGAATCTGCTTGCCCGTGTGTCCGGTCCACTTTCCACTGGTGATGGCGTCACAAAAGCTGCCCATTTTGTCGAGCACTTCGTGGACACCCGGAACGACGTTTTCACCATCAACCAAAATCTCCGCATCACGCGGCGCCCTCAGGGCGGTATGCAAAACGGCTCGATCTTCGGTGATGTTGATCTTCTCACCAGTCATCATCGCTTCGATTCGCTCAGCCAACTTTGATTGGCGAGCAAGATCCAACAACAGCTCGATGGTCTCGGCGGTGATTCGGTTCTTCGAATAGTCGAGAAAAATACCGCAGGCGTCGACGGAAAATTTTTGACCGCGTTGGTCGTCAGATTCAAAAAGCTCACGCAGATGCTTGGTTTTGATCGACTCGTGGTGAGTGGTCAACTTTTGCCATGCTGTCTGGTCAGTCAAGCTGGTCATCGATATCGCCCGGAGATAGAAATTTGCTGAGTTAATGACTGTCAAAGAAAGGGCCATCCAGCCCCGAAATGCCATAGATTGAAATATCCGCCATCAATCGCGTCTGCAGTGTAGCGACCTGGTGGTATTCCGGGGACGGTAGGCAATCGGACATCGTGTGATGACGAAACGACCGGCGATTCATCCGAAATGCGATTCTATTGGGCCGCGAAATCGGAAACAGGCGATTGCGAGATGACAAAGAGCCCCTCACCGGTTACAAATACCGACACGAGTCACGGGCGAGTATTCACCAGCCCCCCGGAAACACCAGAAATCCGCTGATCGGGCCCGATTCCCCGAAAAAATACAGCGGAATTAGCCCTGTACGCACCTGCAGTCGGCCGATACACTCTGGGGCCCGAAATCGAACAAAATTACGTCCTCGGTTAAATAAACGAGATCAATGTACGCCATTATCGTTGACGGCGGTCGCCAGTACCGCGTCGAGCCAGGCATGGAAGTTGACCTGGACTACCGCGAAACTCCCGCCGGTGAAAGCCTGAAGTTTGAAAAGGTCCTTGCAGTCGGTGGCGACTCGGGCCTGAAACTTGGCGCTCCAACCGTCGACGGAGCAAGCGTGACCGCTTCTGTCGTCGGAGCAAAGCAAGGCAAAAAGATTTACGTTCAAAAGTTCCGCCGTCGCAAGCACAGCAAGAGCCGTGTTGGCCACCGCCAACTCTTCACCCGCGTTAAGATCACCGATATCGCAGGTGCCTAATGCCTTCCGACCAGCTCACTGATTACGAGCTGGGCGATATCCTAGGCGTCGGAACCGTTGGCACGATCTACCTGGCAACGGAAAAAGAATCAGGGCGCCAAGTCGCCCTGAAAAAGCTCCACCCCAAAGTCAGCCAAAACACCCTGATCCGCGCTCGCTTCAAGCGAGAGATGACGATCATGGAGCGACTGCGACACCCCAATGTTGTCGCATATCTTGGTGGAGGTCGCGTCGATGGCGACCAAACACTCTTCTATGCGATGGAAGTCGTCTCCGGCGGCACCATTGCCGACCTGCTGGAAAACGGCGGGCCCCTGCACTGGACCGCCGTGGTCGAAATTTCGCGGCAAATCTGCAGCGCACTGCAATGCCTGCACAACCACGGCGTCGTCCACCGGGATCTCAAACCCAGCAACCTGTTCCTGACACCCGACGGCATCGTCAAACTTGGCGACTTCGGAATCGCACGCGACCTAACCGCTGGCGACCTGACCGTCGGCCAAGTCACCGTCGGGACGCACGCCTACATGGCCCCAGAACAGATCACCGCAGACCGAAACGTCTCCGGCAAGGCAGACCTCTACGCCCTGGGTTGCTGCATGTTCGAAATGCTGACCTGCCGAAAAGTTTTCCTGGGCGAAAACTACGCACAGCTCTTCGACCAACACCTCAAACAAAAACCGCCATCGGTACGCGACTTTGCAGACTGCCCCGCCGAAGTCGAAGAAGTGATCCTGAAGCTACTAGCCAAAAAACCAGACGACCGACCCTTCAACGCCAGACAAGTCCAAGCCGCCATGCTTGAGGTCGCTGACAGCTACCGACAAGACCATGGTGAGGCACTGCTACCCGCAGAGGAACACACTTTTCCCGCCGGCCGCAAAGAACTGATCGAGCGAATTCGCAGGCGATTGGAACCAGAAACGCGGGAAATCAACGGCACCCGCTTGGCAATCGCAGCATCGATCATCGCTGGGGCAATCATTGCCCTGATCGCCATCGCGTCCATCACCGGGGCCTAAGAAGACGGCGAGCAAAACCCATCCAGGCAAAGCTCAGCCAGGCCCCAAGAACTAGCCTCGCGTCAATTACGCAGAGACAACGTTGATTCGGCGACCCTTTTGGTCGAACATGACATTGCCATCGACCAGGGCGAACAAGGTGTAATCGTTTCCTTGTCCTACACCGCGTCCAGCACGCCATTTCGTGCCACACTGACGGATCAGGATGTTGCCTGCTCGCACAGCTTCGCCACCAAATTTCTTGACGCCACGACGCTGAGCATTCGAATCACGACCGTTGCGGCTTGAGCCTTGTCCTTTCTTGTGTGCCATTGTTCCAAGTGGGTGAAATGGGCGTTGATCTATAAATAGATGTGTTTTGTTTTTTTAGGGCCCAGGAGAATATCGCCGAAACGCCGGCGATTCAAGACGCATCCGGGGGGAAAGCACCAGTAATTCCCGGTCAAAATGGGCCGCCATTCGCTACAGACGCGGTCGCAGCCCCCTCTCGAGCATCGCTCTCCCCAAGTACGGGAACGGCGACGGGGCTCCTGAACCACTTTATCGCAGTGGATTACATCGTACAGAAACGCCAGAATTCTTTAATCGCAGGCTTTTGGCGGTGAAAACCTCCCGGCCCACACGGGACGAGTGCTTCGTTCCATATGAAAACACGGGTTCGAGTCATCAGCCGATGGGCATTAGCCCCGGTTACTGCACTGAAACCGTGGCTAACGCCATACGGCTAATCCAAAAATCGAGTTGAAACGAAGCACTAGGTCCGAATGTGGCCGTTGCCTTTGACGATGTATTTGTATGTTGTCAGCTCTCGCAGGCCACATGGACCGCGAGCGTGGAATTTGTCGGTTGAGATTCCGATTTCGGCTCCCAATCCGAATACGCCACCGTCGTTAAACCGGGTGCTTGCATTGACCATGACGGATGAACTGTCCACACCACCAGTAAAGATCTCAGCCGCGGACAGCGTGCCGGTCACGATCGCTTCGGTGTGATGCGAACTGTATTTGTTGATATGGCGAACGGCTTGCTGAATCGAATCGACGATTGCCACGCTAATGATCGGGCCTAGGTACTCGGCCCCCCAATCCTCTTCGGTCGCAGGGACGCTCTCAGGGATTAACTTTTGAGCCCGCTCGTCGGCGCGAATCTCGACCGAGTGCGCCCGCAGCTTCTCAACGATCTTCGGCAAAGCAGCCTCGGCGATCGATTCGTGCACCAACAGAGACTCGCATGCGTTGCAGACCCCCATCCGCTGACACTTTGCATTTTCTACGATCTTGGCAGCCATCTCGATATCGGCGGTCTCATCGACATAGACGTGACAGTTCCCGTCATAGTGCTTGATCACAGGCATCGTTGCCTCCGCGGCCACCCGTCGAATCAAACCTTCGCCACCGCGTGGGATCGCCACATCGATTAGCTCGCCAAGTGCCAGGAACTCGCCCACAGCAGCCCGATCGGTGGTCCCGACCAACTGCACCGAATGCTCAGGAAGCCCACACCGAGCAGCAACTTCGCACATCACCTGCACGATTTCCTTGCTGCTGTGGATCGCTTCCTTACCGCCACGAAGGATGACCGCGTTGCCGCTTTTAACGCAAATCGCTGCCGCGTCTGCGGTGACATTTGGACGGCTTTCGTAGATAAAGAAGACCACGCCCAGCGGCACACGTTTTTTGATAACCTGCAATCCACCTGGCCGAGTGAACCCATCCAGGACTTCGCCGACCGGATCAGGCAACATCGCGATTTCACGAAGTGCCGTGGCGATCGACTCGATTCGTCCGCGGTCCAAACGCAAGCGATCGATTGCAGCATCACTGAGGCCATAGTCTGGCGCGGCTTGCAAGTCATTTTCGTTCGCTTTGATAATCCGTTCCGCCGCCTCAACCAATGCATCGGCGGATTCGTTCAACCAGCGGTTTTTGACGGCGGTATCAAGAGTTGCCAGCTGGGCTGATGCCTCCTTGGCATTTTGTGCAGTCTCGGCGCAATAGGCAGCTAGATCAGTGGTCGTGGCTGCGGTGTTCATAGATCTCAGGGTGTTGTAACTACAAGAAGTAGGGAGTCATTGTCAGCGGAGCATTCCAACCGGGACCACAGATGAGCCTGGCGGATGTTGATTTTGCTCGGATGAAATACGACAGCGACACAATCCTTGTTACGGATCGGGGAACCCGCACAACGGAGGCAAGTCGCGGTAAACAGAACTATTCTCTCTGCCCAGCGGATTGTGGCAACACCTACAATCTGTCTTAACGAAGGTGTCGCGAGCGTTGACGGCCAACTTTGCCGCCGTTACGGTTGAGCCTTCTGCTGCCCACAGATCCCCTAGCGGCGTCTGCAGCCGAAATGCTTGGCGAACACTCGGGCAAAGAGACATCGAGGCTCCCGACAGCAACTATGCCAACCGAACGGCCAATTCCGAGTTGCGATTTTCAATCTCGGCCGATTACCAAACTGCTTTTCCACCAACACGGCGAGTCAATCGACCACCATGAAGTTTCTATTCCTCGGTGATATCGTCGGCAAACCGGGGATGAACGCGGTCCTGCAAAACGTACAACGCATCCGCGAGGAACGAGACCTGGACTATGTCATCGCCAACGCCGAAAACGCATCCGACGGCTCGGGCCTGATGCCCAAGCAATTCGAACTGCTGATCGACAACGGAATCGATGGCGTCACCCTTGGCGACCATATTTTTCGCCGCAAAGAAATCATTTCGTCGCTGCAGAAAAGCGATCGGATCGTCAAGCCGGCGAACTATCCCCACAGCGCGGCAGGTCGGCGATGGACGCTTATCAAACGTTCCGGGCGCCCGCCACTGGGATTGATATCGCTAATGGGACGTGTCTTTATGAAGCCGGTGGACTGCCCATTCGAAGCGGTCGACGACGTGCTGTCAGAACTGGAAGAACATACCGATCACATCCTGGTCGACGTCCACGCCGAAGCGACCAGCGACAAGCAGTGCCTAGCCAGATATCTGGATGGGCGAGTCACCGCGGTCCTGGGAACGCACACGCATGTTCCCACAGCCGATAGCTGCATCCTGCCTTCGTCGACCGCGTTTCAATGCGACGTCGGAATGTGCGGCCCCTACGAAAGCATCATCGGTCGTGACATCGAACGCGTATTACACACAACACGCACTGCAGAACCGTGTCACTTCCATGTCGCGACCGGCGACGTCCGGCTTTGCGGAGCCATCGTCGAATCTGACGATGAAGGACGAGCGATCTCAATCAACCGCTTTGAACAGCGAGTTGTTGTCAACTGAGTCGCAGATAAGTCACAGAGATCACGCTCGCCGTGAGAGAGTCCCGGGATCAATGAGGGACGAACGACACGCCGCTGCGATCGTCACGAACTGACGCAAGTACAGCCCATGATAAAGCGGCATTGTTTCACTTATCCCATGGCTTCAATGATCGCCAGGCGGCAGCGAACGCATGAGGCCGCAATTGGGTGGAGCCACCTAAAGGCTCACCGCACCGGATGCACCGAAGCACATCGAAAGAATGCGTTTCGCTTGATACGGCAGAGTCTTCGCTCTGCTCTCTGACTAGCATCGTGCACAAATGAGCGTTGCGCCAACCAGCCCAACCCAATCAGTTCTGCACACTGACATAGTTCACAACTTGCTTTCCACATGCGACCGGAAAGATCGCTTCTTGCGCAAGTTGCTTGTGATAAAAGCTTCGCACGCTACCGCGCAGTTGAAGTTCGTCACTTTGTTCGTCAACGCGCAATGTTCGCAACTCAGGTACTGAACTGCTGGCCAAAGCTTGTGACGCTGCCACTGCGATTTCTTTTGTGTCCGTAGTTTCCATCTTTTGCCCGAAGTCTTTTCGCTTAATAAAAGAGGCTGCCCCAATAACTCTTCACACAACAACTATTTCACACATCAACCAAACGGACCAATTGATTTCCGTAAATTCTGACGGTTGAAGATTCGTTGTTTCACGTTCGTCACATGTGACTGCAACAAAGCGTGTCTTTGTTCTAACCCAACAACCAAGTGTTGGCGCTGCAAACAATACCACATGCATCTATTTTCTTGAGTCTGATTCATTGATAGCAAAAAGATTCAAGAAAGTATTTCAGCAGTTCGAATCGATTTGCCTTGACCCCTGCTGCAGGGCTCACGTATTCTCCGGCCATCGCGGCAAGGGAATCAAACGATCCTTCGATCACTTGTTTTTCATGTCGTTGATCAAGCCAAATGACTGGCGGGATCCTGCACAGGCACCATGACAAACCATTGTTTTGGTCGCTGCGGACGCTTCGCGAATTATCATGAGATGGAGATCACAGATAGTCGCGTGAGGTCATTCAAGTTGGCTTTATTCAAGTGTTCGACCGGCGACCGCAAGGATGCAGGTTGTCCAGTCGAACCAACCAGCCACCGGCTCCCGGTCCGATAGCACGTAATCCTCCGCCCCCCTAGGATCTCGTACTGGACCGGGGGCTTTTTTTTATGCGCCGCACTATCACTAGCGCTTCGTTCGATATGAAAATACGGGTTCGGGTCATCAGCCGATGGGCGTTCGCCCCGGCTATTGCACTCAAACCGTGGCTAACGCCATACGGCTAATCATAAATTCGAGTTGGAACGAAGCACTAGCGGCACCTTCCAACGATCATCAATCTTGTCTTTCCCGGTTGAAGCATAAGCCACCATTGTGTGGACCATCGACCAAATGAAGGATCAGCCTCATGATCTGATGGAAACAAGACGGTTTATCCCTGCAGGGTCATAACAGATGACACCTTTTGTTCATGGACACACGACAGCCTTCACATTGGACCCGGCGAAACATCCGGTCATGCTGGAGTATCGCATTGACGGTTACCCATCACTGCCTTTGGCATTGGCAATCGAATTGATCGCACAAGTGGCTTTGAAGCAACACACGAGTGATCCGATGCATCGTGACCTGACACTCGCCGGTATCCGAATGCAGTCGCCATTGATGGCTTACGGCGATGACGCGTTTGCGATTGAAGTCGGAAATCATGCACATCACCGACAGACTTGGAATCTCTGTTGTGACTTGCGAAATCAAGATGGCGTGCTAATTGAACCGTCGAAACGATATGCAACGTGTACGTTCGAACCAACGCCGAACTCCCTTTCGCCATCAGACCCTAGTAACGACAGCGTTACAGATCGGCAGGCAATCGAAGCTATCGAGCAATCGCCCATCGAGCCGATTGACGAAAACGCCGTGATGTTCCTTGGGCACCTATTCCGAGGTTCAAAACTTGGGCAACTGACCTCCATCGGTTATGGCAGCGCCCCGTTTGCAGAACAGATCCCCACAGCGGCTGCACACTTCAACGTTCCCCTCGCGAACAGTGTCTGGGGCGAAGCGATCGGCGGCAAACCCGCAATCACCCCTACAGCAACGATCGACTTGATGCTCGATGCAGTTCAGCGACTGGCAGACCGGCGCACCGGCGAGGAATGCATTATCTGCGGCATCGATGAACTCCAGATTCACCGCCACCCAAATGAAGGCGAGTCGCTGACGACGCTTGCGAAGTGGATCGCGCCAAACCTTGATGAAATCGGAGGCACCGCGGCGGCCAACGTCTATGGCGAGGCTGGCGATCTTGTGGTCCGAATGATCGGCATCCAAATCGAACAGCATCTCGGCACTCGATCCATTTTCATCTAATCACAAAACGCAAAAAAAGCCGCTGCGAGACTTTTCCCACAACGGCTTTTTTTCGAATCTAAGTTGGCAAAATACGTTGGCCTTGCCTTAGGCAGCCCGACGTAGCGGCGTATCCGCTTCGAACCGCTGCAGTCGTGCGCGACGCGCCACATCATCAGCAGTTGAGACGCATGCCGGGTCGATTGATCGACGAATCGCCGCGAGGTTGTCGCGGTACTTCCGCATCCCAAGAGTTTCCCCGAAAGAACTCTCGCCGAGAAAGACGTCTTTCAAGCTGGCCCCGAACGAAGGCACCCGTGCCGCGGAGAATAGGTGCGCGGCAATCGAAGCCAATGTTTGACCACGGGCAAAGTCGGACACATCTTCGGAGACAAAGGCGTTCTCCATTTGCAAACTGAACCCTTTGGCCGCCTGAATTTTCCAGCCCGAACGACGCACCAGTCCGCTAAACGCGTAAGCTACGGCGATTGGGTCATTCAATGCGGGGGCGACAGCATCAAGCAATTCACCAAGAAGCTGTCTTCTCAGCACCACACCGCCAAGAAAAAATCCATCGACGGGGCCGGCTTGTGTATCCACCGGCTGGCAAAGTCGACTCTTGGTGTCTTCCCACCCCGCAGCACAAACCGGTGTACGTTCTTGGCAGGGAACGATAGCACCGATCGAATCGTCTTCAAAGCGATCCATCGCCGCATGCAGCCAACCGGCCTGAACTTTCATCCCGCTCGTCACGAGATGTACCAGCGGAGCGGTCGTTGAATCGAACGCATCACGAACCAAATCAACCAAGCTGTTTGAGCGGGCTGTCACAATGGCCAACTCGCTCGCCAAATCAAAGGGGTCTTCATAAGTGCCGTTGTGCACGGCGATCACTTCACAGTCCTCGTCGGCGTTTTCCAACACACTTAACAAGGTGTCCTCGAACAGCTGAGCTTCTCGTTCGAGCGGCACCACTATAGAAACGCGGTCATTCCGCAAAGGGTTTGACACTGGAGATCTCCAGTCAAGCGAAAGAAACATCGTCGCCTATCTATATGCGATCGAAAGTTTGCATCGGAATGTGCACCGCTATTTTTCACTCACCCTGGGGTGGAATCACCTGTGTGATAACCGTCGCGGGCATCTTCAGAGGAATTATCGCTAGACCTTCCCAGTTGCTAGCATTCAAAATGCGTTCACTTGGACTAAGGGAAGTCCGCCATGGGGATGGGGTGCTGGAACAACCAGCCAGAATTCGGTAGTCGTCGCGAGACCTTTTCAGGCAAGCAGTGATGCGACGACGCTGGTTTTAAAATCAGTCCGCAATGCATCCTTGTCCGACTGATTTGAAACGAATACGCGTATGTCGTCATGGTCAAATTGAGTCAGATCGACGTCACCGGAAAACCGCCACTCGTATTCTGAAGTCCAATCGTAGGTCTTACCTTGGGCTTGAAAGCGAAAGAGCTGTTCGCCAGGAAGGTCGTCGCGAACCGAAGCGCCGCCATAGATCACCGGTTTGCATCCCAAATCGACCGCGGCCGACTTGCGAATCGCAATCCCATAGGGTTCGTAGTCCCAGCGATGCAAGTGAGGTCGATAACATCGCTGCGACAGCAACCCGGCCAATGGACAAGCTGAAAAGCAAACGACGGGGAAAGCCTGATGACTGGTGAGCGCCGATCCAACGAGTCGCTGCATTTTAAGAATGCGCTGCAGCGTCCCTAGACAACTTCCCCGGTAGTGGTTCGTTTGATGCGAATCATTTAAGAGCATCCAGTCCTGGTATTGGCTGACCGATTCACCGGGCCATGGCCCCACGCAAGATCGTGTGCAGTGCACAAGCCATTGCCCATCATCTTCAGTACACCACCTCAATTCGCGTTCAGCGGTTTTGTCGGATGCCAAATCGCATGCTTCCGATCCCAGAACCTCTGCTTTTGCGAATGCATCAGACTCGTTGCTGCTTTCTGATACAACACGGCCAGACTGATTGGCAGGTGGACAGTACCAACCGACCGCGCCAAGCTCCAACAATTGCTCGTAGGAGCGTCTCGATTGCGGATGAACAGCCAATGGCGACGCGATACGAACGGTTGCGTCCTGGTTTTCAATTAGCCGTTGCCGCAACACTGATTCGATCGTCCCACCGGCTCGTACAAAAACACAGTCCACTCGATCGGCCATATTGATCAGCACTTGATCACGACCGAGCTGTTTATCGCAACTCACATGGATCCATGGGCTCGGTCTGCCCAACCGATCACGATGATTGATGGAACCATTCAGACTGACTTTCACAAACGGAACACGAAAGGTTTCGGCTGCCCGAATCGCCCATGTTTCGATTGCAGACCCTTCGGCGACTAACAACACCTGTTCTGTGATTCGTGCATGCAGCATCGCGAGTGTCAGATAGCGACAAACATGCTGGTGCAGCGGCAGTGATCGCCCCAGATGGCTGCTCACGACTGCTATAGTGGATGCCTGATCGAGCAAACGCTGTGCGGATTCGCTAGCGCGGACTTCGAAGTCGATCTCCGCCGCTTGGGAATCAGAATTCTGCAGACGAGTTTGCGGATCGAGCTTCGGCATCGCAGAATCCCTCGCATTCGTGTCAAACGCGTGCGTCTAGAAACCTATGCCTAGGTACACGGCCAGTCGACTTGAGACATGGACAGAACACCACAACGTCCAACCTAGCAACTAAGCTATCGGGTTCAAGTGCTGAACGGCCTTACCAACAAAACGCAGCCGATTGCGTTGAACAACAAACCAGTCCCACCTCCTGTCCGCTTGATGCTATCAATGAACAACTCCTTGCTTCACTTCACAGCACTGATCGCGTTGGGCATTTCCCTGACCGTCGGCCATTCAAGATGCGATGCGGACGAGCGTCCCAATGTGGTCTTGTTCATCGCGGACGATGTCAGCTGGAATGATTTCGGGTGCTACGGAAACAGCGCCGCTCGCACACCGAATATTGACCGCTTGGCATCTGAAGGTATCCGATTTAACAACGCTTACCTTACAGCCAGCAGTTGCAGTCCGTCACGAAGCAGCATCGTCACCGGACGGTATCCGCACAACAACGGAAAAGGTGCGGAGCTACATCAACCGATTTCGGTCCACCTTCCTTGGTTTCCCGAAGTGCTTCGTGAGAGCGGCTATTACACCGCGCTGTCCGGAAAGCACCACATGACAACAACGAAGCCTGGCCCCGGCGAATCACCGCGGCCCAAACCGTTTGATCATGTCGACGCGGGAAGAGTTCCTGGTGATTCATCCGGCTCGGCCAACTGGCTTAAAGTTTTGAAAGACCGCCCAAAAGATCAGCCATTCTTCTTTTGGTTTGCCTCTTATGATGCGCATCGAGGCTGGGATGGCGACAAGCAATGGGATCCCTCGAAGTACGGCCCGATGCATCGTGCCGAAGATGTGATCGTGCCGCCGTTTCTGTCCGATGATCCCGAGACTCGGTCCGATCTGGCGTCTTATTACAATGAAGTCACTCGATTTGATTATCGAATTGGTGTCGTTGTTGATGAACTTCGTCGCGAAGGGATCTTTGACAACACCCTGATCTTCGTACTCGCCGACAACGGTCGTCCGTTTCCTCGTGCAAAAACTCGGCTTCATGATTCGGGAATGAAAACCGCGTTCGTCACGTCTTGGCCTAAAGGATTCGCCTACGGCAGCGATTCCAATTCGCTGGTAAGTGTCATCGATATCGCGCCGACCGTTTTGACGGCGGCCGGTTGTGAAATTCCTGAAACGATGCAAGGTGTTGCGATGCAGCCCCTTTTCAAGTCATCAGACGCATCGATTCGCAAGTATGCGTTCTCCGAACATAACTGGCACGACTACGAAGCTTTTGGACGCAGCGTCCGCGATGGTGAATACCTGTATTTGATCAACGAACGTGTCGACCTTCCTTGGCAAGGTCCGGCCGATTCGGTGCGCAGCCCGTCACACCAACAGCTTCGCAAACTTCGTGACGAAGGCAAACTTTCAAAATCGCAAGCGGACGTTTTCTTGTCACCCCGTCCCTCGGCTGCGCTGTTCAAGACGGCCGACGATCCTCATCACCTGGAAAACATCCAAGGGGATCCTGCATACGCGGAAGTGGAAGCACGCCTCGCAGGGGTGCTAAGCCAGTGGATGGACGAAACCGGAGATAGCGTTCCGGAAAAAATCTCCCCAGATACGTTCGACCGCGAAACGGGTGATCGGCTAGGAAAAAAACAGGTCGATACCGAAGGAGCCATCACGCCAGGTGAAGACCGTAGTGCGGACCATGTGCTTTCGCCGGGCCCCCGCTAGTCCGTCCCGGCCGATACATCCTTGAAAAGACGAACGCGGCAAATCAGCTTCTTACCTGCCGGTTCACGCCACCCGTGTTCGTCTATTCGGCATGTGAATTTAGCGGATACGTTTTTGCTGGGGCTGGCTGAAGTTGGTCTGTTGCGACAACAGCGCCCCCGCGGTTCGATTTTCGAACCCTTCTCATTCGGCGCGACAATCGCTACACAAACCGGTTAGTGACGCGAGTGCGGCCAATAGCAGGGGCTTTATTGCGACCAATCCAAAACCGTGCCACAATCCGCACGCGGTAAACCATGTCCTGATGATCACATCGTCCTGGTGAGCCATTGACGACCAGCCTTGGTTGCCCCCCCTGACGCCCCCTCCGGCAGAAACTGCATCGACAGCCAGCCAATCTCGGTTGCACGCTATCGAATCACAATTGGCAAACGACGACGCCAGCTGAATGCGATCTGCCTTCCCGATATCCATATAGAAAGCCTGCCCGGATGATAGGAATCCTAATTCCTCTAGTTCTGATCTTCTTCGCCTGTCTGATCATTTGGCGTGCCTGTGATGGCTTCGAAATCGCTTCGGAATACATCGGCCGCAATCTATCCGAAGGTGTTCGCGGTGGAACGATCAACGCGATTTCCAGCTCGATCCCCGAACTATTCACAACGCTGATCGCCTTGTTTGTACTTGCAGACCAAGACGGATTTGCTGTGGGAATCGGGACGACTGCGGGCAGCGCCCTGTTCAACGGAATGATCATACCGGCGACATGTATCCTGGCAGTCATCGGAACAGTCCTGGCCGGCGTGAAGGTCACCTCGGTCAACGTTTCGCGAAAAGTCATCCTTCGCGACGGGCTATCGCTAATCGTTTGTGAATTCGTTTTGATCTTGTTGATCAATGGGGAGAAACTTCATTGGTGGCAAGGGCTGATCATGATGGGGATGTACGCCGCTTATCTGATCTACATGATCAAGTCAATGAAATCGGCATCGGCGAATGAAGAGCCCAGCGATGATCACAGCGATGCCGCTTCATCTTCAGAAGACGATGAACCACAGTCGGGACCGGTCGGTCAACTGTTTTACTGGCTATCGGGTGGCCCGCTGCTGGACCTCGAAGGCATGTTCGTCAAAGAAAAGCAACAGAAAGCAATCCGTGAGGAGACCTGGAACGGTTGGCCGTTGCTTTTAACAGCGACCGCGATCATCGGCGTCGCTTGCTGGTTCCTGGTCAAAGCTTGTGAATGGCTGGGTACCGGTAACGAAGCCCATCCATCGTACACCTTTGCCGGAATGGAGTTGGTCGGAATTGGGATGCCGGCGATGTTCGTCGCAGTGATCTTTGCATCGATGGCGACCAGTGTTCCCGATACCGTGATGTCGGTTCGCGATGCACTTGATGGTGACTACGACGACGCGGTCGCGAACGCATTGGGCAGCAACATCTTCGACATCTGTTTCGCGTTGGGCTTTCCGCTGTTCTTGTTCACGATTTACCACGGGCCGATCGAGATGTCGCCTGAGGTCGCCGAACAAAGTGGCGAACTGCGATTGCTCCTATTGTTGCTGACGATCGTTGGTTTCTTTGTCTACTTTCTAGGGAAGAAACAACGAAGCAGTTCCGGTATCGAGTATGTCGAAATGCGACGGGGCAAAGCGTTCGTTCTATTGGCGATCTATATCGTATTCGTCCTCTACATCATCGGGCTGTCCATCGGATCGCCGACCGCCGAATCGGTCTCACTGTGGCTACAGAAGATCTTGGTAAAGTTGCCCGCGATCGGATAGGCATTTAGAACGGAAATCGCTCGTCGACATCACTCTCGGCAAGCTCGACTAAGAACCCGGAAAGCCGCTTGACAAGAACCTCCATCAGCCGCTCACCCTTTTCGGCAGTTGCCGGATGCGGGTTTCCTGAACCTGTGTTTGTGGTTAGCAAATGCCATGGCCTGGTGATCGAAACCCAGCCCTCGTTGACAGCTTCAAACCGAGTCGGCTTCACAGCGCCATCGTCAGCAGTGATATCTCCCTGGTCATCTAGATCGACAAACTCTGGAAAGAACGCCAAGCCTAGCGCCGTCTCCATCTCACCGGCGTGATCTCCGGGCTCGGTGAAGATTTCTTTTTGGATATCGGCGGAGATGCTTCGAAACCAATCACACAAAAACATTTTGCAAGGCGTCTGATTAACCAGTTCACGCAGCATTGGTTTGAATTCGTTGCCACCGTGGCTATTTAAGATCAAGAGTTTCTTGACACCACTGCCGACAAGCGACTGCAGCAAGTCACGAATGATCGTCATCAGTGTCGAGGGGTGCAGATTCATCGACAGAGGAAACTCGGCTTGGTTCGTTTCCGTCCCATAGGGGATCGGCGGCAACATGACGACGCGAGCCCCCCGTTCCCATGCCACTTCACATGCGCGACTGGCAATTTCCGTCGCTTGAAAGGTGTCAGTGCCGTAGGGCAGATGCAAGTTATGCGGTTCGGTCGCACCAGTCGGTAACACGGCGACTTCGTAAGCGCAGTCTTTAACAAAGCCGTAGTTCGTTTCAGCTAAGATCCATGGTCGCATTGAATTCATCCTTCGTTGAAAGTCACCGAATTAGACCCAATGCGGAACCGCTTCGCAGCAATGCGGACATAAAAAAAACCGCGCGCCGATCAACTCGACACACGGTTCTTAGTTCGCAAACAGTAACGCTTGGGTTACTTGCTTTCACCAGCGGGTGCTGGTGCAGGTGCGGGAGCAGCTTGTTGAGTCAAGCCTGGACGCACTCGTTTGTTGATATCGGTTTCCAAAACGCCGAAGACTGCTTCGTGACGAGCGATCGACATTTGCAGAGCAGCCAACAGACGCTTTGCGGTGTAGAAGTTAACGATGATACGTTGCTTCACTTCGATCGGCTCCTTAGGTACACCGATCGGTTGTGGGTTCAAACCGAAGTCAACGATCAGCTCTTCAGGCGATCCGGTGACGCGGCAGAAGTTAGCGTAAGTAGCCAGTGCGTTGTCGTCGTTGACTTGAACCTGAACGGGTTGTTGCGATTGTGCTTGCTCAGCTGGAGGTGCAGCAGCTTCAGGTTTCTTTGCTTCATCAGCCATCGATGAAAATTCTCCACAAAGGGGTTAGGGTCGCGACCGTGATCCAACGACTTGGGGCAGATCGCACAAAACAGGGAAAGATCGTTTTGCGAGCAGAATCCCTCATCAATGACCACTCGAGGCGATGTTGTAAGACTTCGCATCCTACCGCCACCAGGTGATCCGGGAAACCGCCGCTGTGTAATTCAGTGAACGTCAGCAGTTAAATAGATTGAAGATGTGATAACTAGGAAAAACACGCTGTTTAACAAGGGAAACTGATGACATTGGCGACGCGATTTGCGCCACCGGTTTAAAACTCAAAATTGAACGTTTTAGCAATCACGCGCCAAAGCCTTTGACCGAGCGACTTGTCTTCGACGTGAACTTTGGCACTACCGCGATATCCGGGTCGGAACGGCAAATCGCTATCGGAATTGATTTCCAGAGGCACACGAGCTTGATAGGTCACACTTCGCGGTTTGACCTGTCCGGTCGCGGGATCGATTTCGGTTTGCAAGTCACTTCCGGTCTGGCTAGACATCGATGTCGACGTATTGCGAAGCGGTTCTCTTGCCATTTCTTCGACGGTTCCGGAAAAGGTTTCCAGTCGCCTGGAATCCAACTTCATATCAACCGCTTGCCCCACGCTGACCAATTGCACGTCGCCTTGGTCGATCGCCAAAATCGCTTCGAAATCGTCTGGGTTGCCGATCTCGCAAAGCAAGTCTTCGGCGCTGACTGTTGCACCACGGTTGCGAGAATCCAATGGCGACCCATACCAGGTTGGTAACTGTCCCGACTCGGCACCTTGAAGCGGCTTCTTCGGTGGAGGAATCACGATTCCTTCAATCGGAGCGACCACGGTCAATCGGTCTAGTTCGACTTGTGTCTTGCGTTTTAGTTCCCGAACCGCCTGCAACATTTTTTCTTGGGTTTCGATCAGCGCGGCCAGTGATCGGTCACTGATTCGTCGTTGATTCAGCTTTTCCAAAGTCGTTTCGGCAACCGCTTCTTCGATTTGCAAATCCTGCATCCGCATTTCCAGATCAGGATTCTTAAGCACAGCGATCGTCTGGCCGGCTTCGACATATTGACCGGGTTCAACCGTGGACACGATTTGACCGCTGCTGCCGGCATAGACTCGTCCGGCTTCGCTAGGACGGACTTCGAACGCGGCATCAACGTGGTGTGGCAACGGGATATAACAGACCGCCGCGACAGCCACCGACACAATGGCCAGCGAAACCATCACATTGAATCGTTTCACTTTTGAGAGTCTCCCGGGAGTACGACAAAATTTCCAAGTTTGGATGACAGGCTGTGCGACCAATCCAAAGAAACCGACAACCGCGACGGCCCGTCCGATGACTTCCAGGCCATAGGGCTCGAGCACCTTGATGACAAACCAACAAATCGAGAACACCACGACCCAACGATAGATCACGCTGGCGATGGTAAACATCGCGAACCAGAATTTCCCGCGTGTGGGCAAGAACGGATCGTCTTGTAATTCCAGCCCCAAACAAGTTTTCTGAAACCAACGCTTCAGAACTTCGGTGCTCTTTTGACGGAGGTTGGGAATCTCCAACATGTCCATCAAGATGTAGTAGCCGTCAAACCGCAGCAACGGGTTCCCGTTGACCAATACGGTACTGACCACATTCAAGAACATCATGTTCAAACAAAGGTCGTTGACCGTCGTTCCTGATTCGGTAAAGAACCAAACGAATGCGGCCAGCGACGCCAAGATCATCTCGACATAGATCCCGCCGGCGCCGATCCAAACCCGTTTCCATTTATTCGGCAACATCCACGAGTCTGACACATTGCAGTACAGACACGGCGTAAAGACCAGCAGCATAAAGCCGATCTCGTGACATTCACCGCCAAACTTTTTACAGCTCAGTCCGTGCCCAAACTCGTGCAGAACCTTCACGATCGCCATCGTCGCGGCCAAGATGATCCATCGATCGGCAGCGAAGAATTGCTGGAACGTCGGAAGCCGCGAGTAAACCGTCTCGTACTGAGTCGCCAAGAGCAGCGACGCGGCGCCCAATAACCCGATAAAGAAGAACAACGCGGGAACGGTAAAGATCCAGCCGAACCACGGCAGGATTGTGTTGAGAATCTTTTCCGGATCGAATCCACGAAAGCGAAGCGCGAACACGTTGGCTAACTTGCCCAACGTCTCTTTATTCTTTTTCTTTCGACCGCGGTGACGAAGCGCCTTGCCTTGGCCTGGCGAATTGCTGATCACCAAACCACTACGGTGCAGCATCCCGATGAATTGCTGTAAGTCACCAAAGGTGATTTTCTGTGGCGCGAATCGCTGCTCAAAACCGTCTTTGATCTGCTGCAGGCTGACGTGCCCATCAAGCATGTTCAGGATGAAGTACTCTTCGTCGTGGAAACGAAAGTACTGCAGACCGACCGGCTCCTTTAAAACCCAATAGCCCGTTCCCTGATAGCGATGCCGACTGGACGCTAAATCCGGTCGTTTGCGCACCGTCAGCGGACGTGACGAACTGCTAACGAGTGATTCGGCAAGTGTGGCCATGAAGGAATGTCAGTGGGAAACGATTTGCAATGACCGCCAAAGGCGATTCGATGTCCGAAGTGGTTTACGTCCGCCGAGATGTCAGACAAACCGCAGGCGACGAAGGACGGTGTTGGAGACGAGGTTAAATAAGCTGATGTGTAGTGACCAAGCCGGTTGACTACGGATTGACGTACATGACCGCTTCCATGCCCGGCTTGATCAACCAGTCGTCGCCAACTTTGCGATTTTTAATCTTGGCCCAAACACGATGGGCTTGCTTGAGGTCCAACTCGGTACTGATGTAGTCCAGTGTCGCGTCGAACTCTTCGAACACAGGTTCGTCAGCTGTTCCGCCGACAACGATCCGGATCTTTGCGGATTGGCCACGACGCAATTTGCGGCCATAGCTGAGTGCATCGACTGCCCCTTCGACTCGCAGTTCGTCCATCTGAACCAGTTCGACGATCGGGCTGCCACGTTGCACCCATTCACCCAATTGTGCGAATCGGTTTTCGACGAATGCGTCAAAGTCAGCGCGGACGGTCCGCATTTCGATCTCGTATTTCGCCAAACTCGTTTCGGCTTGTTTGACCATGTACTCTGCCATCGCAGACTTTTCGTTCAGCTCGGCAAGCTCGATCCGTAGCTGAGCGCGGTCAGCTTCGGCTTGCTTCTTTCGCATTTCCCAAAAGGGCGCGGCGCTTTGGTCGAACAATTCTTCGTATGCTTTGGCTTCCGCTCGCGCGATCTTTTCGGTCGCAACAGCATCACGATAGTTGATGTGGTCTTGCGCTTTGATCTTCGCCACAACCTCTTCGCGAAGCTTCAGTTCCATCGTCAATTCAGCCTGGCGATTATCGACCAACGCGATCACGTCGCCTTTCTTGACCAGCTGGCCTTCTTCGACCATCAAGTCCGTCAGAGGTCCATCCGCTTTGGCCGGCACTTTGGTTTTGTAGTTGAACTGAACGATGCAACCGCCGATCCGAATTCCGTTCTCGTACTGCGAAGAACCTTGGCTGGGCGACAACTGCGACGGAAGTTCGTACTGATTTTGGGCAGACGCCTGATTTTGCACAGACGTCAGCGATGCGATCGCGACGAACCCAAACAAGCAGCCGAAAACGATGCCGCGGATAGAGTTGCGTGGTTGAAGCATTGTTCTGGTCAAAGCGTGAGATGTGGTTGGTTTGGGGGATGCCTGACGAAGGCCTAGAAAAAGAACTTGCACAGCCATTCCCAGATCTCGTGAAAGAAAACGAAGCCGCTCGCTCGCCGACCGCAATGGATCTTGGCAAGGACACTCGAACCCGGAGGCGGCGCCATCTGTTTCAGAGGTGCGGCGTCTGGAATCGCTTCCATTTCAATGATCGCGCCGTGTTCTTCATGTGCTTCTGCCCGAGGCGAGATGTTTCCGATCGGCAACGATGCTTCTAGCGGATCCATCGTCGGATCGAGCTGCATGATGTAGGTCACTTTCAGCTCGTCGCTGATCTTGTTGTCGCGGATGAATTGGTCCAGGTGACCTTCGCGTTTTTCGGGCAGTGCGATTTTCAGCTCGTATGGCTGATCCAAATCGGCAACTTCCAAAAGAACCTGTCCGGTCATGATCGGTCGACTGCGTAGGGTGTTTTCCACGTCAAAGGTCGTGACCACCCCGTCGATCGGTGAGCGAACCTGCAGCTCCTCTTTTCGCTTCATCTGCAGGTCTCGCTTCTTACCAAGCGATTCAAGCTTGGTACGAAGCTCGCCTTCTTGTCCCTGAAGTGCCAGTAGATCGGCACGATCCATTTCACGCCGGCTGATTCGCTGCTGTCCGATAACCTTGGCAAGTTCAGCACTGGTGGTACTGATTTGTCCCTGCAGGTCTTCGAGTTGAATGTCGATTTCCGGATTGCGAAGTTCGACCAGCAACTGGCCTTTCTGCACGAGATCATTTCGCTTCACCAGAACGTCGACGACTTCGCCATCAACACTGGCAAAGATTTGACGTCGAACGGTGGGCTCCAACGTGCCTTCGGCTGACAGGTTGAAGTCTTTTTGGATGAACGTCAGACCCAAAGCCAGAAGACAAATCAAACCGATGATGCCCAGTGTCTTTGGCAATGTGCGTGCACGCAAAATCCACGAGGCACGCCCTAGTGCTCGCCAAACCGGCATCATGAACAGATTGCTGTGCGACTGTGAGTTCGCGATCGCTCGTGTGCCGTGTTCGTAGACCAAGTCACATCGCTGGCGAAAGATTTCACGAGGGATGTCGGTTTCGATCTGTTCGACGATCAGAGCGCCGATGACTTCACCGCGGTGAGCGTTGTCACGGTCGATCTCACCAGCGGCACCTGTTTCTTCTTCGGCGCCGAGCTTTCGCATCGGTTCACGAAGCGGCAGGACCGCGATGTTTCGGCCGTAGGATTGATCAACATAATCTTCCAATGCCTCTTCGATTTGTGGAGGCAAATCTTCGGTCGCCCCGTCGTGATACAGAGGCTCACCGGCAGCGCAGACCCGAGTCGCCAAATTGTTCAGCGCCGCGACGATGTTTGAGCGGTTTTCGATCGTGTCCTGACCACTGATTGCTTCAACCTTGCAATTGCGGCCTTTCTTGATGGCGACGCTAACGCGGTCGCAACCGATCAGCCGGCGACCTTCATTGGCGATGACATAGGCTGTTTCTTTTAGATCAAGCGATTCATGAGCAGCACGTGCAAACGAGTCCGCCTGCTGCCACAACGTCTGGCGATCACCGAGCGAACGCAGTTTCTGGCTGCGAAGCCATTCTGCCGCCAACGAACACATCTGTTCGAGGAATCGCAGATAGCCCCGCTGTGTCTCGGGCGCCGTGTCCGGACGCTGGAAAACTTCGATCAAGCCATCTTTGTGGCCATCATGAGCCAGTGCACCAAGCACTAACAAGTATCGCGTGGGGTTGCCTTGGGCATCGCCATCCGTCGTACCGCTGTACGGTGGCACCAACAGAGATTGGCCAGCATTGGCAACCCGATTGATCAACCTGGAGTGCCGTACCGAGTCTTCGGTATCGTCAGCCAGAATCGCTGGCTCGGCATTGATTTGATATTGCAGCTTGAGTTGCTTGTCGTCGTCGAGCAACCAAATCGCACCACCGGCAGCTGCCAACGCTGTAATGATTCGGCTCAAGAGCTCGGGATAGAACTCGTCCGCAGTCGCGCCGCTCTTGGCGAGGGCGGCAATTTCGTTGACCAGCCCGCGAATCTGCGCCTTGGTCTCTTCAACCGTTTGCTGATTGACCGACATCGATTTGACGTAGAACTCCGAGGAAAATGAATCTGGGACGAGGCGTACAAGACTACGTCCGGAATTAGGCGGTCGGGCGACAGTAGTAAATTCGGCCTAAGGAATCCATGTTGACCTTAAACGGCGGGTCGGATTGTCCGCCCGCCCCCACAACGTGTACCGGTTTTGGCGATTCAACCTCGACATCGTATACACTTTGTATATGATTGTCCACACACATGGAATATGAAAGCCCCCCACCGAGACGACAGCACGCCGAAACGCAGGAAATTGAGCGGACCGGCGCGTCCATTTCGGAGCTATCGTTCGCGACCGACCCGCCAGCGAGCAAAGTGCCGCAACCTGCTGAATCAGAACAGGTTACGACAGAATCAGCGGTGGAATCCGTGGCCGCGGCCATGGCTGCAAACCAGTCTCAGGTGACAAATCCTGCGCTCGACCCGGCAAGACTTCTGGGGGATCTGAAAAGAGAGATGAATCGCCTCCAGCGCGAAATTCGTCTCACGATCCAGGCCCAACTGGGGCAGATGGCTGGCCGCACATTGGGGACGATCGAAGCCAACCGAGAACTTGTTGCTGCAATTCACGAGATGCTGGACTCCCATGGCCTGCGAGTCCGCTGCACACAGTGCGGTCAACCGTCGATCCTGCGGGTCTCCCCTCGCACGGGTGCGAGCGCAGGGGTTTTTGTATTTGATCACAGCGTCGATGGACGTCGAACTTTCCATGGCGGACGCGTGGTGATGCCAGAGATTCGGCTAATGGCAAAGCCGCCGAGAAAACCACGAAAGTCAAAGTAAGCGGTCTTGGATTTTGGACTGAAACCCAAATCTATCGAAGTCGTTTACCGAACGTTCATCCGATGTTCCGTGAAACACGATCGATGAGTTCTCACCTGGATTGAAAACTTTCAATCTCCTTTCATCGAAGCAGCGTGCCGGTATCATTTTGTCGTTCGATGGATTTGGAAATTCCCATTCGCTCTTTCGCCGGCAACGATGTCAGATTCTCAAGAAGCTTCGGTCAGTCTTCCCAGCCCTTCCACCGCGATGGATATCCTGGTCGGAACGATTGAGCAGATTAAGTTTGCGCGTGACTACACGCTTCAGTTGCTCGACAGCACTCCGCTGGACCAGTGGTTCACCATCCCAGATGGGCTTCCGACCAACATCGCTTGGCAAGTCGGGCACCTGACGGTCAGCCAATACGGATTATTGATGTTCCGCATCCGGGGTCGGCAACCGAGCGACCTCGATCTGATTCCTGGAAAATTCCGTAAATCGTATGGTCGTTCGACAACTCCCAATCCGGATGCGAGCGTTCAGCCCAGCCCGGATGAATTGCTCGAACGCTTTGACAAAGTATTTGTTGAAGCACTCGGTGAACTTGATTCGGTCGATTCCGATACGTTGCTCGAACCGGTCGACATGCCCTTCGCAGGATATCCGATCAAACTGGGAGCGATCATGTTCTGCCCTCTGCATGAACATATCCACGCGGGACAAATCGGTTTGGTCCGACGCGCGTTGGGACTGAAACCGGTGCGATAAGACGATTCACGCGTCCATTTGCTTGACTAAACGTTGTCACACTGCCTGACCAAGGACGTCCTAATTCGGTGGATCGATCGAGAACTCGGTGCGATAGAACGATCCTGGCTGAATCATCAACCGAGTTGGATCCACAAAACCGGGTGGAACGTTTTCGATGACTTCGTCGTACGACTGAATCGATAGGTCACCCCACAGGCTCAAACGATCGCAGATCACGGCTCCGGTGATTGCCAGCGGCGAACCGTCGGTTCGTGGAAAGCAATCGATGTCATCGCTGCTATAAACAATGCCTCGAAGCGACGTCGGAAACTGATCACCAACCACCGTGTTTTGATCAAAACCGCGATAGGGCGTCGACGGAGGATTGAAGTTCGCGCCGACAACCGATTCATCCAAGATCGGATTCACGTCATAAAACCTGACCGGTGAATCGGTCACCAGTAGGGCACCTGGTGACTCCCAACAGATCCCGCCTGTCACAAGGATCTGATCGGCATCTCGAACGACAAGCGTGCCTTCGATTCTTGACTGAGTGATTGTTAGGTCGCTTCCGTTCGCATCAATCCAATAGATTCCCTGCGGATTGACTTCGCCGAAGCTGTTCTCACTTGCGGAAATCACCGCCCCGTAGATGGCTCGGTCGGAGTTATGAATTGGCAGCGATGACATCGGAATCTCAGTGCCTAGGTCTTCGCACCTCTGGACGATGTCATGATCCACGACGGCGATATCATCGGCGGTTGATCCACCCACGGTTGAAACTCCGATGTAACCGTCGCAGTGAAGCCTTGGTGAGACAATCATTCCGTTTGTCGACGTCCAACAATTGTCCCCCACCTGAACCTCGCGTTCAGACATCAGGGTCGCGTGCTCCAATCGGAGATCGTCCATTACGGTGATGCCATATCGAAGCCACGACAAAGGTTCGCCGGCAGGAATGAGCTTGGCACCAACAGCAGCACGTGCGTGCCCCAAGGTCACAAAAGCGACGACGTCGACTTCATCAAAGCTGTCATCGTCCAAATCACCATCAGCATCGTTAAGCACCATTGCCGCAAAAGAATTCGGTCTGCCGGACAACGATTCGGCATCCACCCAACCGTTCACTTCGCCCGCATCAAATTCGTCTCGCCACTGCGGTGTCTGCGATAGGATTTCGCTGACTACCGCCAAACTCGATTCCCCCAAACGCAGTGCGGCACGGCGATCGCCTTCACCTGATGCTGTTCGCAGTCGAGACGTGTGAATCGAAAATGCTGTCGCGATTGCACCGGCGACAATCAAAGACGTAAACATGACGGCGATGTAGAGATATCCATTCCGCCGCCGCTTTCGTGGCCTCAATCGATTGTTCATTGTGTCGCGTTTAATTGTCATCGCATGTCATCGGATCAAAAAGTCGATGGCCGGTTGCGATGCGGCACCAAGACATCGGTTTGCTGCCCACCAGATAATTGCAATCGGACGCGTTGTAGACGAAGGTGATTTACGTCGTTCCGTACGCCTTGCCCGTTGCGTGCCACGATTCCGCGTCGAACGATCTGCATGCCATCTGAATCCGTCACGGTCACATCGATGATTCGTAGCGGATTGTTTAGATCAGAAGTCGCCTCAGGAAAAACGGTCTGTAGACGTGCCGGTGAAACAGCGACCTGAACAGTCCAACCTTCATACCCGGGCATCGGTTGTCCATCACGAAACGTCGGCGTGCTCTGGGTCCATCCTTGATAGTCATCCAGGTCGTCCATCACACGTTGCGATGTTTCATCATCCTCGACACCAAGCTGTTGATTTCCGTCGGGGTCGACAAAATGCAACACGGAGATTTCATCTAAAAAGTACCCGGCAAGCCGCTGTGCCTTGGAATGAAAGACATCTTCGTTCCGCTGACGAAGCAGATTCGCAGATGCAGATAGCGAAATTACCAGGATGCCGGAGACGAGGATTAAAGAGACGACGACTTCCAACATCGTCAAACCCTTTCGCCGTGAGCGGTTGCTGTTGATCATGGGTTGGCCCCTTCGACTTCAACGGCCATCGTTACCCAATCGGTCGAATATCGGTGCTGGACTCTTGGCGTGAATTCCAAACTCGGCAGCGGTCCGGTTCGAAAGGTGGTCGCCAGCGTGCATGCGCCGTACGTCCATGGCGATCCAGTGACAACCGCAGCATCATTGAAACCTGACAGCCTTGTCCCCGAGTCATAAAACGGGTGACCGGCGGCGGCAAAGAAGTTCAGGTTCAAAGTACCTGTGTCGATCGTCGAGGAATTCTCAATCGCGGCCGGATGGGTCGAAGCAACACTTTGGTCGGAACTGCCGTAACTCGCCCCTGCCCATCCGAACGGCCAATTGCTTTTCGGATTTTCGATGGCCAACATGACCGCGGCGACATCGGCATAGGGATAAAAACCGATTGTCAAGTTGCTGGGCGTCGCATCCTCTTTATAGGAATAGTCTGTGGCAATTCCGATATAGTTCCCTGCGGTGTAATGACTTCGCGTCCATCCGCTCGACAACGGAAGCACATCAAAGGTATTGCGAAAACCACAAACAACCATCAACAAATCACCCGTTCTCGCTCCGTCAGGGACTTGAATGGTCAGCGCTGAATCCGCAGATCCAGTTGTCTGTGCGGTGGTGAAATCACGGATTCGCGGACGCACGTTCGACTGCGTTGCAAGCTCGGCAGCATTTAAACTGTCGGTATAGTTTGTCGCGGACGGCGACTGTGAAGAGAGCACCTGGACGTTTCCGCCAACCGAACGTGTCAGTTGATCATTTCCGGTTTGATAGAGCACAGATTCGATGGTGCCGGTCGAATCAGGACGCTCAATCAAAACCGTTGTCGGCCCGAGAATCTGAAAAGTCGATGCGTAACGAAGATCTGTATGAAGCTGATCTTCGATTCGCTTCGCTTGCCCGACTTCGACATCCTCACTCGCGTCATCGAGAACATCAATTGAAACGCCAACGCTGGTTGCCAAACCAAGAAGCAATATGGTTGCCGAAGTCACGGCGCTAACCAACTCAATCAGCGTGTAGGCGCTGCGAAATGTCCTTTGGTGCATCCAGCTAAAACGTCTCAACATCCCAGCCTCAATCTAGGAATTCAATGACGTCATTGTCTGTTGGAACGACGATGACTTCGTTGCCTCTGGAATTGAAGCGAACGTCATATCCTTCGTTCCCGGAGACCACACGGATGATTCCCATCGACATCAGTTGATCGTTCACGATCGGACGACCGTCAAAGTCAAACACCATGGACAATCGCGAATCAAAAGAAGCGTACAGATTGATGGTAGAGTCGTACGCCGTCCGCAGGTTCAACTGAATTGTCGTTCCCGGAGTGGAGGACGCATCCACGTTGGTGCTGATTACCGCGCACTGTTCCGGATCGACGGTCAGATTCGCCGTTCTACCTTCGGTGATCGCGACGGACTGGACGTAGCGAACGGTGTCGGCGATTTCTAATGCGGCATGTCGCAATTGACGATGCTGCAAAGTGCTCGCGAAACGTGGGGTGCTGATCGCGGCCAACAGACCGACAAATAACACAACGACCGTCAGTTCTAGAAACGTGACGCCGCGTCGACGAGAAGGCATGGCGTGGGCAGACATCGCTGGCACTCATTCGAATAGGAAGCCATCGATGGATGCTGTCGATGCATCCAATCAGGTGAGGGTCTTCCCTAAACTTAGGTCAGCTTCAGCGATAAACGACGACGCTTGAGAACGGATTGGAAGGAAATTCGGTTGATCGCGGCGAGACGCGACTGTTGCGATCGAATCGACCGCTACAACGCGCATCACCGGGCTGGATCCACGGCGCCACCCAACCGTTTTCACGAAGGTGCGCGTCCCGTCTGAATCGTCGCTCTAGCTGGCCACCCGGCTTCCATCCCACCATGCGTCGTTTCGATCCCAAACTTCATCTGGGATGTTCTCTTCCATGTCGGCGCTAGCGTATCCCTCATCTTTGGAACGATACGATCCGTTGATCTTCGCCGCCGCGCGTTCGTCTTCGCTGATCTGGCCATCGGCCGGTTCTCGCTGATACCAAGCCCAACCGATCGAGGGACGCTGGTTATTGACCGGCAGCTCCTCTTCATCCTCGTATTCATCTTCAAATGAATCGAGATGCCGCTCGATAACGATCGGCCTGATTCGCTGTGGCTTCGGCTTGGGAAGCGGCTTTTCGGGACGAGGTTTTTCAACGGCCTTCGGTTCAGGTTTCGGTTCCGGCTGCGGCTCAGGCTGGGGCTCAGGTTCTGGCGGTGCGATAGCTACCGGCTCGGGTTCGGGCTCAACGACAGGTTCCGGTTCGGGTGCTGGCTCTGGCTCAGGCTCCAATTCGGCGACCTCTTCGTATTCCGGCTCCTCTTCGTACTCGTCTTCCAGCTCTTCGTATTCAGCGACTTCTTCCTCATAGATTTCTTCGGCGGGTTCCAGAATCGTCGCGCGGCCTGGTGCCCCTTGGGCTGGCAGTTGTCGCACTTCGACGCCGATGGAATGGAAGATGTCAACGATGTGTGCGTGACATGTAAACATCAGGACTTGATGCCCCAGCTCGGCAAATGTTTGCAGCGTTTCGGCCGCATGCAGTGCACGATCACCATCGAAGTTCACGAGGACATCGTCGAGGATTAGAGGCAGCATGACTCCGCGTCTTGCGTACGCGGCAGCCAACGACAAACGCAGAGCGATGAAGACCGCTTCGCGTGTCCCGCGACTGAGCACTTCGAGCGCCAACGATTTGTCATCTTTCGTATCGACTTTCAGTTGGTTGGTGCCCAGCGGCGTCCAAATGCGTGTGTACTTTCCGCCGGTGAGCTGAGCCAAGAACGACGATGCTTCTCGTAAAGTCTCTGGCTGACGCTCACGTTCGAACTTTCCGCAGACTTCTTCAACGAGGCAACTTGCTGTCGCTAGAGTCTGCCAGCGTCGGGCGATCGTTTCGACCTTTCGATTGACGCACCCAAGTTCAAGCTGCACGACGGTCAACCGGCTGTCATCGGCCAAGTGCTTCATGTCCGCAGCGGACTCGCCAACCTGGGTTTGCAAGGTCGCGATTCGTTGCTGTGTTTCGGTGATACGTCCTGACAAACCGTCCCAACGTTTCTCCAAATCAGAAGCAGTCGCCCCATCAATTTGCTGCGCGATGTCGTCGTACTTCAAGGATGTTCCGATCATCGAACGGATCTGTTTGTCGATTCCGCCAAACTGATCACGAAGCTCCACCAAACTCGCTTTGCTGTCGACCATTTGGTAGAACTGCTCGGCAGTCGCGACACCGCATTTCGCCCACAAAGCACGACGTTGTTGTTCGCCACGCTGAATCGACCTGAAATAGGCAGCGTGCTGACGCTTGTACTGGGAATCTTGTTCCTTCAATTCACGCCGGCGTTTGATCCAGTGCTGCTGACGCGACAGCTCTTCTTGCAGATGGTTCAGCTGATCCAAAGGCCCACTTCGAGTGGGACGCTTGGCTTGTTCTGCATATTTCGAAGGCAACGCGTCTTTGTTGTCCTCGTCATTGGCGGCCTCCGCCTTTTGGTCTTCTTCGCTGATTTCTAGTGATTCGAGGTAAAGCTGCTCGATTCGTTTTGCCAAACCTTGTCGTTCGTTTTGGCGTTCTTCACGTTCCTTTTGCAGCTCTTCCAAACGACGCAGGCTACCTTGCAGCGTTTCATAACCTTCGCTGAGCTTTCGGACGCTACGAGGTGACATCGATTCGGCAAGACCAAGCTTTCGTAGTGTTGCCGACCATTCTCGACGAGCTTGCTTGAGCTGCTCAGCCGCTTTGACCGCTTTGGCTCGGGCCGTTTCATACGATTGTTGTGCGGCTGCCTGCGCATGGTACGTTGGCACCATGTTTTCCAATTCCGCGATCAGCGTTTCCGCATGACGGACACGTAGCTCGATCGGATGATTGCTGCCGGGAAGCTCGCTGTTGACTTCATCTTCTTCCGCTTCTAATTCGCGAATCTGACGACGAAGCGTTTCGATTTGTCGATCGCACTCTTCGCGATCAAGCGCGGTCGCACGTTGCCCGTTCTGTTTGCTTAGAAAGTAAACGGCCAGCGACATCAAACCGAAGAACAACCACAGCATCCCCGCTGTTGGCGTGGGATCACCAGTGAGGAACCAGGTGACACCCAAGAGGTGAGAAAATGCGACGATCAGACAGCTGCCGCCGACAACAAACGGCAGCCCCATCAAGAGCAGACGATCGATCGGCAAGACTTCCGCAGTTGACAAATCGACCGATTCATTTTCGAGCGATCGATAATGTCGCTTCAGTTTTTCGATGTGCTCTTCAAGTTGCTTTGCCCGACGAAGCGTTGCAAGATGCGAGTTTTCTTCGCGGATCGCTTGTTGCAGATCTTTCGAGCGAGTTCGGTTCAGAACTTCGCCCATTTCTTCGGCGAGATGCTCCGATCGCTTTTTGTATTCGGCCCCTTCGCTTCGTGATTGCTTGAGAACGAATAGATGTTCCTTGACCCGCTTCGCAGGACCCGAGAGCGCGCCTAGGTTTTGCCGCGACAGGTCAGGCATTTGCGACGAGTCGCCTTTGACCAGCGCGTCGCGGTCTTCTTCACTGATCCCTAGACGTTCCGCGTCGGCAAAGAGTTGCTGACGTGCCTTGCCAATCTGGGCATCGACTTTTTCAATCTGCTGCTCAAGTGCTTCGACCCAGGTCGCCTGTTCGGCGGCGGCCTCGATACGCCCCTGCAGTTCCAACATCCGTGGACTGACGGGCAGTTGCGATGCTTTTTCACGCAGCGCACGCCGCTTGCCTTTGACCTCATCCAGCTTTGCTCGACGATCTTCGATCATCGCATCGATTTGCACCAATTGGCCCGGTGCCTCATCGGGAAGCAGTGTTTCCGCTTCGATCTCGCGAATCTGCTTGGCCAATTCAGCGCGTTCGGTCCATTTATCGAGCACGCTGACCGCGGTTTCGACTTGCTTGGTTTCACGTTCCATGGAAACCAGACGGCTTTGCAAATCTTGAATTTCTTGCTGCTGCGATTGCCGAAGACTGGCAAGCTCGCTGTACCGGCGGCTATGACCGGTCAGTTTGGTCACTTCGTCACGAAGTTGCTCGCGTTTGCGAAGCAGCGATTCCAGCTTATCGGCATCGGCGTTGGCTTTTTCTTTGCTTCCACCGATCAGCTGTTTGCGACCGAGCCGCAAAGAACGGATCACGTCAACCAAAGAAACACGATCCAAGCCGCTGGACAACTTGTACAACTCGTCGGCTGCGGCGGTGTCGTCCAAGGTGTTGAGTTCTTGAAGTTCGCGCATGCCGATGGCGAAGACATTCGTAAAGATCGCTTCGTCGATTTGCCCCAGCAGCATCGTCAGGCGGTGCTGTCCTTGGACCAATCCGTCCTGACCGGCAACCGACAGTTGCCCAACGGCACCTTCATCGGTCAACTTCGCGTGGCGACGGATGTGGTAGCCGCCACCGGGACCGGTAACACGAATCGCTCCGCCAGGCGTCCCGCCATGGATCGGCGGCAGGTATTTTTCACGTCGGTCGGGGGTGAATCCGTAAAGCATTGAACGCAAGTACTGCATGACAGTCGTCTTGCCGGCCTCGTTGGGGCCGTAAAACAAGGTCATGCCGTCTTGTAGTGAGTCAACGCTCAGTCCGGTCCAAACGCCGAAACCGTCGATGTGCAGGTCTTTGACTTTCATGATTGATTTACCCAATCTGGCTTGCCGCCTCGAAGCAATTCGACGCCGAGCAGTGTTGCCTGGTCCAGCGTTTCCTGTTTGTTGTTTGCTGGGATCTCAGCCAGCATGGTGGTGGTCGAAGTCGGCAAACCTGGATGCTCTTCGGTCATCGGCAACAGGTTGAATGCCTTCGCTTCGCCCTTGCGATGGTCAGCAACGACTCGCAAGTAATCGCCCAAGATCGTGTCCTCGTCGTACCAGCTCTTGGGATACTTTTGTGGCGGACGAATTCGCAAACTTGTTGACCACGCGGCGGGTGCACCGTGTCCGTATTCACGCTGGATCCAGTCCAACAGGGACTCGCTATCACCGACTCGGCCCATCAGTTCGCTGCTGTCGATCCCGATGTCCCAGCCGATGATCAAGTGACGCCCACCTGCATCGTGCTGCAATCGCACGATTCGCTCACCGATCAGATTTTCGATCGTGCCAACGCCAGCGACATCCGCCGAATCCAATTTGATGTTTTCGTAGCGGAAAACGTCGCATGGCATTTCACTGACGCGCACGTTTTGGTCAGCATCGACGTCGATGATGGAAAAGCCGTGTGGGCCGGCCTCTTTTAGACTCCGCCCTTGAGGACTGCCGGCGAAGACCGCGACGATACCTTCGCTGTCTTCAAGTTCCAGCCGATTGTGACGGCCGCCCAAACACCAGAAATCGAAACGCGTTTCCGCCAAGGTTTCCGTGGTCGCGTCACCATGACCGACACCGATCGTGAACTCGTCACTGCTTTCGGTTTGAAATCCCGGCATGTGCAATGAAGATCGCCCGTCGCTGCTGCGGCCAACGAGCCGACAGATAGCGCGGCCACCGCGAACCACGTTAACCGCGGTCGCTCGATCACGAGAAAACATCGTCACATTTGGCGGAAACACACATGCGTCCGGCCATTGCTGAGGATCGTCGGCGGTCCCCGCAGCCCAATACACTGGCGTTTTCGCCTTGTTGAGCTTTTCAAACTGAGTCAGCAAACGGTTGATGCCGTAAGGCCCAGCAGAACTGGGGTTGAGCAGATCACCGGTCAACAGAACGAAGTCGATATTGTTCGAAAGCGCAGCATCAAATACCGCGTCCATCGCCTGGTGCGGTGCCAAAGCCATTTGATCTTTCAACGGCGGAGGCAGTTCATCCAAATCCCCAAGCGGCTTTTCTAAATGAAAGTCGCTGGCATGGATGAATCGAAAAGATTCGCCCGGCATCGGTTCCCTCCGTTATTGCTCGGCCAACACAAACGCGATCCAAATGTCGCGAATGATTCGTGTCGCTGGCGTGTGTTCCTCGTTTCAAACGATTGCCCGCAGACCCTTCATAGCTCTGCATCCTTGGCGATCGTTTGTCTGTTGCCCGACGGCCTGTCGGCCGCGCGGTTCTGCGAGTTTAACGAAAAGTTGAAAAAAGCACCAAGCCAGTTTTTCCCGCAATGCTAGCAACTGGAAACAGAAGCGATCGGGCCGCCGAAGTCAGACTTGATCACCAGCGAGACTTCAATTCACTTCGTTGACAATCCTCAACGTCGCCTGCTTGGACGATTGGCAACGTCTTGTTGTTTTTGTGCAACTCGATGTGGCGTGATTGAACCGGCTTGACCTTGTCATGAAACCCTCGATGACTTATTTACGGGCTCCGATTCGAATGGAAAAAGGATGGACGCTCGAAAATACTTGACCTGCTTCTGGCCGGGGCTGAGCGAACTGTGGTGGCGTGGACGATTGTCGGCGCTGCCGGCTGCGATCGCTTTTGGCGTCGGTTTGAACGCTTACCTAATCCTGAAATATCTGTTTCCGACGTGGCTCGACCCGACGCTTGTCCGTTCCGCGTTTTGGGTCGGCGCGATCGTCTGGATTTACTGGAGCCTCAAAAGTATTCGGGAATTGCCGGCGTTAATCGCGCCGCGTGAAGCGACCCAAACGCCGGATCACTTTCCAGAAGCTCAGGCCGCGTACCTGTCGGGCGATTGGGAGAAAGCCGAATCGCTGTTACTGCAAGTCTTGCGTGTTGAGTCGCGAGACCCGCCGGCACTACTGCTGTTGTCGAGCGTCTACCGTTACTTGGAGCGGCCTCAACATTCGCTCGCACTGCTCGCCGAAATCTCCCGATTGGAAGTCGGTGATCACTGGCACATCGAGCTTCAAGCGGAACTTGCGCGTGCAGAACGTATGCTAGAGGAACGGGATGTGCCAGAATCGGAAGCAGCAACGGACGATGCTGCCGAAATGACAGCAGCTTGATTGACGAGGGTTTACCGACGATCAAGAGCTGACGACGAGACGGATTGGGGGCTCAGATTTTTGTACCGATTTTTTTCACCCGCATTTTTCGGGCTAATTTCCCTATCGGTCGAACTTCTTTGCTTCGGACTCCTATCCCCGAGAAATTGTAAAACCGATAGAATCAAAAGTAGCTGAGCGTTTGCCGAACGAACACCCGCTGTACAACCACTTACGGGCGGTCGACGGTAACGAAATTCGCTTCCAATGGCGTACGGTTTGCTCAGAAGGGATTGTCGAGGATTTTCGTCGAAAGATTCGCCAACTTGACAGCGAACGCGATTTCAAGAGCGAGCGCCGTAAGCTTGGTTTGTTGATACTTCGATCGACTGAACTGATCTTCTTTGATCGAACGACTGGATCAATTGCCCCTCCGATGTGCCGCTTCGGCAGCACGACGTTGGGCACACTAAGGGTAACGAGACAAACATATGTACGAACGATTTACCGATCGCGCCCGCAAGGTCATGCAATTGGCCAACCAGGAGGCGCAACGATTCAACCACGAATACATCGGAACGGAGCATATTCTGCTCGGTCTGGTCAAAGAGGGCAGTGGCGTTGCGGCCAACGTTCTTAAGAATCTGGACGTGGACCTGCGAAAGATTCGCCTGGAAGTTGAAAAGCTTGTGCAAAGCGGACCTGAGATGGTGACTGTGGGCAAACTGCCCCAGACCCCGCGTGCCAAGAAAGTGATCGAGTACTCGATGGAAGAGGCTCGGAATCTGAATCACAGTTACGTCGGAACCGAACACATCCTGCTCGGCCTCCTGCGTGAACAAGAGGGCGTCGCCGCTCAGGTCCTGATGAACTTGGGTCTGAAACTGGAAGACGTTCGCGAAGAGGTACTGAATCTTCTGGGCCACGGGCTCGAAGGTGCCGAGGTCGGCGAACGTGGCGGCCGCGCTAGCGAAGAAGGCAGCAGCAGCGCATCGAGCAAAAGCGGCAAAAGCAAAACGCCAGCGCTCGATAGCTTTGGCCGTGACTTGACTGAACTGGCTCGCAAAGGCGAACTGGATCCGGTCATCGGACGTGCTCGCGAAATCGAACGTGCGATTCAGATCCTTTGCCGTCGTACCAAGAACAACCCAGTTCTGTTGGGTGAAGCCGGTGTTGGTAAGACCGCGATCGTCGAAGGCTTCGCACAAAAGGTGATCGAAGGCGAAGTTCCTGAGATCTTGGCCGACAAACGCATCGTCGTTCTCGACCTCGCAATGATGGTTGCAGGCACAAAGTACCGCGGTCAGTTCGAAGAACGCATCAAAGCGGTCATGACCGAAGTCCGCCGCGTTAAGAACACGATTCTGTTCATTGACGAATTGCACACCCTGGTTGGTGCCGGTGGTGCAGAAGGCGCGATCGATGCGGCTAACGTTCTAAAGCCCGCTTTGGCACGTGGCGAAATCCAGTGCATCGGAGCGACAACGTTGGACGAGTACCGCAAGTACATCGAAAAGGACAACGCCCTGGCTCGTCGATTCCAAGAAATCATCGTCGAACCGACTGGCAAAGAAGAGACCGTCGAAATCCTCAAAGGCCTTCGCGAGCGTTACGAAGAGCACCACCGTGTGCAAATCACCGATGACGCGGTCGCTTCGGCCGTCGAAATGAGCGAGCGTTACATCACCGCCCGCTGTCTTCCCGACAAGGCCATCGACGTGATCGACGAAGCCGGTGCACGGGTCCGACTCCGCACCATGACTCGTCCACCAGATCTGAAAGAGATCGACGAAGAAGTCGAAAAGCTGAACAAGGAAAAGGAAGACGCGGTCGCCAATCAAGACTTTGAAAAGGCTGCCAATCTCCGTGATCAGGCCGAAAAACTTCGCAAGAAGAAAGACCAGATCACCCAAGATTGGCGTGAGAAAAGTCAGCAAACCGACGGCGTCGTCGACGAAGAGGTTATCGCGGAAGTCGTCAGTAAGATGACCGGCATTCCGTTGACTCGCCTGTCGACCGAAGACAGCTTGCGACTGATGAAGATGGAAGAAGAACTGCACAAGCGAGTCGTCAGCCAAGACTTGGCTGTGTCGGCTGTTGCCAAAGCAGTTCGCCGTAGCCGCAGTGGATTGAAAGACCCACGTCGTCCTACCGGCTCATTCATCTTCGCCGGTCCGACAGGTGTCGGTAAAACGTTGCTTGCCAAAGCTCTCGCGGAGTACATGTTCGGCGATAGCGATGCCCTCGTTCATATCGACATGAGCGAGTACATGGAAAAACACAACGTCAGCCGTCTGATCGGTGCGCCTCCCGGATTCGTTGGATACGAAGAAGGCGGCCAATTGACCGAAAAGATCCGCCGTCGCCCCTATGCGGTTGTCTTGTTCGACGAAATCGAAAAGGCACACCCCGACGTGTTCAACATGCTGCTGCAGGTGATGGAAGAAGGTCGCTTGACCGATTCGTTCGGTCGCAATGTCGACTTCCGAAACACGATCTTGATCATGACCACCAACGCCGGTGCGGAAGCGATCAAGAACGAGGGTGGCTTCGGATTCCAGAAAGCGGACAGCGATGCCAGCTACGAATCGATGAAGAAACGCGTGATGGAACAGATCGAGCGTGTCTTCCGCCCTGAATTCCTGAACCGTTTGGACGACACCATCATCTTCCGTCACCTCACCCGTAACGACTTGAAGATGGTTATCGACTTCGAACTTTCGAAGGTCCGTGAACGACTGCTCGAACGCGGCTTGGCTTTGGAACTCGAAGACGCCGCCAAGGAATTCTTGATGCGTCAAGGGACCAACTTGGATTACGGTGCACGTCCGCTTCGCCGAGCAATCGAGCAACGCGTTGAGGATCCGCTTAGTGAAGAACTGCTACGCGGAACCTTCGAAGGCAAGGACACCATCGTCGTCAAGGGAATCCTGGAAAACTCCGATGGTGACGCGGTCAAGCAAGATGATGTCACGATCACCGATGAAGGAAAGATGATCGACCCCGATGGCAAGCGAGTCAAAGCGGTCCGACTGGAATTCCAAGGTGAGTCGCGCGGCATCGCGGACGCGAAAGAGGAACCCGTCAGCGCTGGTGTTAGCGAAGGCGATAAATCGGAAGGCGACTCGGACAACTAGTCTGAATCACTAGCGTCAATTGAATTACGGAAAGGGCTCGCTAATCAGCGAGCCCTTTTTTTATTGCGATCGCAGTTTGCTCGCTTCGCCGTGGTCAGCGAAATCACCTCGACAGGTTCAGCCCAAAAGATATGCGTAAAGCCCGACCAAGGTCTTGGCATCACGAATCTTCCCATCCTTGATCAGACTAGGGATCTCTTCTTTCGCGACGATCCGATTGACAATCGATTCGGTCGCTTCGCGCTGAGCCTCGCCCTCGACCAATTCGCTGGCACGATAGAGAAACATCAATTCGTCGCTGATGCCTGGTGCCGAGTAAAACTCCAACATCAGGTCCAGCTTACCCGCGGTATAGCCGGTTTCCTCGATCAACTCGCGTCCCGCCGTGATGATCGCTTCCTCACCGGGTTCGCGAGTTCCGGCGGGAAGCTCCAATAGCGTCTCACCGACAGTTGGACGTGTATTGTCGATCATCACCACGCTTCCGTCGCCCAAGACTGGCAACAAAACGACCGCCCCGGGGTGACGAACAACTTCACGCTGGTACAACTTTCCGTCATCGCCCTGTAGCATCAGACGTTCGACGTTGAACCTTGCCCCTTTCAACAACGTCGGATCATCAGACTCGTTCGGTAGATTCATAGACAGTCCCGCAGGTTAGAGTCGCCGTTTCGTGTGCTCAATTGCTTCCACAGTTCATCAAAAGCATGTTCGGATTTCTAAATTGCAACAAGCCCGCTGGATTCTCTTCTCGTGACTTGGTGAATGTTGTCCAGGGCCGATTGAAAGGTCGAAAACTAAAGATCGGACATTGTGGGACCCTGGACCCGCTCGCTGACGGCGTTCTTGTCGTTGCGGTCGGTCCCGCGTCGCGGTTGGTTCCGTTCGTACACGAAACCAGCAAAGCCTATCACGGCACATTTCGGCTCGCGGCGGAATCACCGACCGGTGATATCGAAGTGGAACCGACAATTTTCTCCGACCATCCGGTTCCGACGATCGAACAAATCCGTACCGCGTGCCGTGATCTGACAGGAACGATCAAGCAGACCCCTCCTGCATACTCGGCAATTAAGATCGACGGACGCCGCGCGTACGACTTGGCCCGTCAAGGCCGCGATGTCGAAATGCCAACCCGATCTGTCGTCATCCATTCGATCGACGTTATTCGCTACGACTATCCAGAACTGGAACTTTCGATCGCCTGCTCAACCGGAACCTACATCCGCACGCTTGGTATCGATTTGGCCAAGTCCCTTGGAACCATGGCGGTGATGTCTGCGCTACGCAGAACTCGAGTTGGCGAGTTTGAACTGAAAGACTCGATCGAGATCGCTCAACTGCGTGATCAACCGATTGACACCTTTCTGCAACCGGCAGTTCGTGGCGTTTCGCACCTTCCACAGATGATTGTTGATCCCGAGCAATGTCAACGGTTGATCAATGGACTGTCGTTAGAAGATCGACAAGCTCAGCTCCCGACAGATCCGGTTCCCGAGCATGCCGCCGCAGTTCGCGAGGATGGAATCCTTCAAGCGATCATCGCTCCGAAGCGGGGCGTCTGGATTCCGAAACGCGTATTTAAACCGTCGTTGGGTTGATACATATCGAGGGATTGCGGGTGGATGAATCGCCCAAAACTCGTCGCGAGGCTCTGCCTTGCGACGCACTGAATGGCAGCCTCCGGCTGCCGCAAACCGCAACCCAAACCACTCAACCGCGGCTAACGCCTTCGCGGTTCAATGGACCAAATAAACTGAGCCGTTATCGCGCTAGCGACGGTTTCTTGGGTGTGATGGCAATGACTCACTCAACCGCGGCTAATAGGGACCGACAAACTGAGCCGTTAACGCGCTAGCGACGGTTAAATGTGTCTCCAAAACTCGTCGCGAGGCTCCGCCTTGCGACGCACTGAATGGCAGCCTCCGGCTGCCGCAAACCGCAACCAAACCACTTAACCGCGGCTAGCGCCTTCGCGGCTCAATGGACCAACAAACTGAGCCGTTATCGCGCTAGCGACGGTTAAATGTGTCTCCAGAACTCGTCGCGAGGCTCCGCCTTGCGACGCACTGAATGGCAGCCTCCGGCTGCCGCAAACCGCAACCAAACCACTTAACCGCGGCTAGCGCCTTCGCGGCTCAATGGACCAAACAAACTGAGCCGTTATCGCGCTAGCGACGGTTTCTTAGATGTGATGACAATGACTCACTCAACCGCGGCTAATAGGGACCAACAAACTCACCTGCGTTCTCGCTCGCGACGTTTAAATGTTCTTCGGACTCACATGGCGGGCAGAGCCCGCGAGAAAGCGCATTCGAGGCGGGAGCCTCGCACGAGCGATGTGTTTATCAGCTTCGACGCGGCACAATCCCCATACACCAGCTACGCGACAACAGCCGCACTTGCGTCTTCGATGTAACTGCGTTGCCAACGATTGATTGTCTGTGAATCTTCCGTCCCACGATGAATCAACACTCGATATCGCAATCGGGTCGGCTGAGTATCAGACAACTCGACAGGATGCTGACCTGGCCAGACAGGATTCTGCATGCTGCGTTTAGATCTCAAAATCCACGGCTGCGGATAACCCACCGAAACGGGATGCGTTAGGACGGTGATACTACTTTGCTTTGCCGAATTGAAACTCCCTCGCATCGTCATCCATGGAGATGCCGCAACGGTTGCGTACGCAGGAACCTCTGGCCCGTTCTGACTGGCAAACCGGAGGTCATCTGGCATTTTGACGCGAAGAGAAAAGCCACCATAGCCTTTATCGTCATTCGAGCCACCGATTCGGGTACCTGCACTCGTCGCTTTCAGCTGCACATCAAAATCGATCTGTCGAAGATTCTCTTGGTCTGGAAAGAACGTCAACGCGGTTTCTTCCACCACGACTGGCTGCTCCCCTTTTTTAAAGTCGGGTGAGGTCCAATGCACCAATAGGTTTAGACCGGCCGCGTTGTTGCTGCGGTCTACCGATTCGCATTCTTTGACATCCCAGTTGAAACGCTCAATCATCCATCCGTCGCCAATTGGATGGCCATGAACAGTCAGCTGATGCCACGCCCAAAATAGCCCTCGGTGGTGCAAGTGATCTTTAGGAAAATCCTCGGTCAACTCATCGCCATCCAAGTCATAAACCGGATGCAAGTAATGCGCACAAGCATGCTTTCCGTCGCGTTGATTTAACGCTCGCTGGTAAAAACAAATCCTGGTGTCATTGGCCGAAACCCAAACACCGTCTTCGTTCGCTTGCAGACTGATCGCATCTTGTGACATCTGATCCTCTCTTCGTACGTAACCGCCCCTTTTCTCAATCGATGTTGTCTCGAACTTGCGGAAGGACCGTCTTCGACGAAAACGCGGGATTGAGAAGCAAACCATCGGCAATTCGCGATGGTCGCGTTCGCTAAATATAGTCACTCACCAGCCACCGATGCTTTGCGCTGCAGGGAAAGCACCGGCAGCGACATGACAAAGCATACTTTTCTTGACCCAAGATCAGAAAACGCCATCGAGATCGAACACGAAGGCGTTTTTGATAAAGCGAGATTCAAAAGACGGGCGATAGAGGGCTGCTAAACATCGCCCGTTTTCATGCCCAGCTGTTTCATCTTTCGATAAAGATTGGATCGGTGCAGATCCATTCGCTCGGCGGCCTCAGTCATATTCCCGTTGCATCGATCGATCGATGACAGGATGTGATTGATTTGGAACAATCGCGTCGCCTCGGCCAACGAATCTGCATCAACCGCAACATGAGAAACAGCGTTCCCGCCGGACGGTTGCCCTGACAAAGAACGAATTTCCAGATCAACAGCTTGGACGATATCGCCGGACGTCAAGTAACAAACACGTTCAATCGTGTTCCGTAATTCGCGAACATTGCCGGGCCACGGGTGCGACAACAAAGCAGCCTTTGCCGATTCAGACAAGGTCGGAACCTTGCGTCCGATTTCATAGCAGAAGTGCTGCATAAAGTGCTCCGCCAACAGCAAGATGTCATCGCCTCGTTTTGCCAAATCTGGCAAAACAAGCGACACAACATTCAAGCGGAAGAACAAATCTTCCCGGAAACGTTTCTCGGCGATCAGTTGTTCCAACGGTTGGTTCGTCGCTGCGATGACACGCACATCGACCGGGATTGGGACGCTTCCGCCAACACGGACGACCTCACGCTGCTCGAGAACGCGAAGCAGTTTGGCTTGCCCGCCAGGGCTCATATCCCCGACTTCATCGAGAAACAACGTTCCTCCGCTTGCCAATTCGAACTTGCCGACACGGGTCGAGTTCGCGTCGGTAAAGGCACCTTTCTCGTGGCCAAACAATTCGCTTTCGAGTAACGATTCGACCAATGCGGCGCAGTTCACCGCGACGAATGGCTCTCCGCGACGTTCACTTTCATAGTGGATGTGCCTCGCGACGACCTCCTTGCCGGTACCATTACTGCCAAGGATCATGACGGTCAGGTCTGTGCCTGCAACCCGAGTCCCTGACTGCCGAATCGCAACGATATCTGGATGTTCGCCGATAAGCGGACTGCTGCTGGCGGCATCACGAACCAGGCGGTCCCTGGACGCGGTCAATCGCTTCTGCACTCGCAACGCTTCGATCGCACCGGCCGCATGAAGGGCCAAGTCGTTGAGCAACGAGACATGGGAATCGGCAAACGCGTTGTCGCGATGATTGATCGCTTCGAACACGCCGATCGTTTCGCCACGCTGTCCGATCAATGGCACTGCGACCAATGATGTGGTCTGGAAATCCAGTGACTGATCGACTGAACGGTTCACCCGTGATTCATCGTCATCGCCACCATTCCAAATTTGGGGTTCACCGGTTGCCAGCACTTCACCAACGATGCCAGCGTCATCGGAAATGACCAATGGGTCGTCGATTCCGATAGATGGTTTTCCAACCAATTTTTTACGTCGCTTGTCCCATAGAAAAATGCTTACCCGTTGGCAATCGAGCAACTTGATTGCGGTGTCAGCGATTTCATTGAGCAACGAGTCTTCATCACTGGAGGGCTGCAATTGATTTCGCTGCCAGCGCGAGGCTGCACGCAAAACTTGGCTGAGCTGCTCAATCCGAAGACGCTGACGCTCGCCCTGTTCGGCGAGAACGGCGTGCGAGAGAAAAACTTTCGAGACGCGCAGTAAACGATTTTGGTCGACCTGCCCTCGATCAAAATCTGCTTTGGGCAGGTTGATTACCAAGCAAGACAGCGGTGATTTGGTGCTTTGCTGCGTGGTGCCATTGGAGATGGCGGGGATCACAAACCAGCCTTCATTGACCACAGGTGCACCGTTGTCGATAGCACTGGCGATCAAGTCGACTGGCAAAGATGGCGGGTTTGCGCGATCTGGGCGGTAGGCGTCATGATTCGATCGGGAATCATATTGGTTGGATGCTGTGGCACCTGACCAAGCGTCAACTTTCCATCCCCCCTGTCGCTGGGTGACGATAGCGGCGCCATCGAGACTGAGTGCACGGACAAATTCTGGTAGTGATCGCTTCAGAAACGCGGTTCGTCCACGAACCTGGGTCACTGATTCGGTCAGCTCACGAAAAAACGCGTAGGAGTCCACGGGGCTGGAAAATTCACGGGTGCGGGTTGTAGTCACTGGATTAGTCATTTCTGGCTCGTCGCCGGCTTCCTTGATTCGACAGATTTGACACACGAGAGGCGCGGTCGCGGAATTGAAAAGGCTCCTACTCTTTCCGGCAAAGACGCCAAATAGACGACATCACCATGTTCACGTTATCTTGTGCAGGCCCCGTTCGGTGGCGTTTAATCAGCACAGATGAATTACTTTTTCAGTAGGACAATAAATCGAGATGCAATTTCAGGGAAAAAAGGGGCTGATTTTAGGAGTCGCCAACGAGAATTCGATCGCTTGGGCCATTGCTCAGGAAATCATGAATGCGGGTGGAGTTTGCGGGTTTACGCACCTCCCAGACCGCCCCGATGATGAGCGTAAACGGAACCGCCGTCGGGTGTCTCAGCTAACCGACAAACATGAAAACGCGGCCTTTCTGCTACCAATGGACGCGCAAAAGGACGAAGACATCCGCAGCGTTTTTGATGCGACGGCAGAAAAGTTCGGAAAAATTGATTTCCTGCTGCACTCGATGGCGTTCGCCGACCGTGATGACCTGGCCAAAGACACGATCTACACCAGCCGAGCGGGCTTTGCCCTGGCAATGGACGTCAGTGTTTACACCCTGTTGGCGTGCTGTGCTGCGGCAAAACCGATCATGAATCCAGGCGGGGCGATCGCCACCATGACCTATTTCGGCGGCGAAAAATGCGTGCCCGGATATAACGTCATGGGGGTTTGCAAAGCCGCCCTAGAAGCCGCTATGCGATACGCGGCGTACGACCTGGGCCCCAGCGACATTCGTGTCAACGCGTTGTCCGCAGGTCCCGTCCGAACCCTGGCCGGTCGTGCCGCCGGTGTCGAAGAGATGCTGAAACTCTACGGCCGTATGGCACCGCTTGGACGCAATATCACCCACGAAGAAGTCGGCCGAACCGGAGCGTTCTTGCTTAGCGACCTAAGCAACGGGATCACCGGCGAAGTTCTTCACATCGATGGTGGTTACAACGCGATGGGCAGCCCCGGACGACTTCTCGAAGACGTCAAATAAGTCGGCTGAAAATCCCGAGACGTGCTGGTCTGGCTGCTACAGTCCTTCAAACACTGATGACTGCAGCAAAGCTGGACCGACAATCTTCGCGTGAAACGCCATATTCAAGCTGCCACGTCCATTGCGGACTGGCAGCTTATGGGCTGACAACGTACTGCGCGGAAGGGAATCGCATGGCATCCAAAACACTCGCCTTGCCAGCGTTAGCCAGCAAGGTATCTGATGTCAGCACAACGACACCTTCGCGCTAATTGCCGAGAACTCATTCGCGAATACCTTGTCGCTCAGCAACATTTCAGCTCCGCGTGAAATCAATCGTTTGCTGAGCCGGACAATCAATTCTCCTTCATCCCCCAAAGACCGAAAGAACGACCATGGTACGTACCGCAAGCACAATGTTGCCTTTGGGCACCAAGGCTCCCGAGTTCTCGCTACCAGAATGCGACGGGGGCACCGTTAGCTTGGCAGATTTCCAAGGCAAAAAGGCCTTGTTGGTGATGTTCGTTTGCAACCATTGCCCCTACGTAAAACATGTCGCTGACCAGCTGAAATCACTGTCTGACGACTACTTGGCCAAAGACGTCGCAGTCGTCGCGATCAGCAGCAACGATGCAGATGCCTATCCGGATGATTCGCCAGAAAAGATGAGCGAAGAAAAGAAGACTCGAGGCTACGTGTTTCCGTATTTGTATGACGGCGATCAGAAAGTCGCCCAAGCCTACGCCGCTGCCTGCACACCGGATTTCTTCTTGTTCGACTCCGAACAGAAACTGGCCTACCGCGGACAATTGGATTCATCTCGTCCAAAGACGGATATTCCTGTCACGGGCGAAGATTTGCGTGCGGCGATCGACGCGGTTTTGGCAGGTGAAAAACCGACCGACCAACAACGTCCATCGTTGGGATGCAACATCAAGTGGAAAGAGGGCAACGAACCCGCATACTTCAACTCTGCTGGCGTTAGCTGAGTGCTCTCCTACCTTCAATCGCTAACGCTTCGACTCGCCGCCGGTGCATCGCAGCTCGATCCGGCAATCAGGGATCACCACGCCCAATGGCTGATCAGCCAACAGCGTGATGACGGCGGGTTCGCCGGACGCGAAGGCGAAAGCGATCCGTACTACACCGCGTTTGCTTTGCGAGCGTTGTGGATCGTTGATGCGTTGTCCGAACCGATAGGCCACCGGGCAGCACTATTCCTGCGGTCACGGCTGAATCGGCGAGAAAGCGTTGTGGACCTGATCTCGCTAATCTTCGCTGCTGCCATTTGCGAGATGTCCGTTGGGGCGCAGGTCTTGCAAGATGACGATGCGACCTGGGCCGACAATGTTGCAGGACTACTGGAATCGCTGCGGACCGACGATGGAGGGTTTGCCAAATCGCCCGAAGGACGCGCCGGCAGCACCTACCAAACGTTCCTGTCCGTTCTTTGCCTGGAACTGATGGGACGGCAACCGATCGCTCCCGAATCCATACGCGCTTTCATCGATTCGCAAGCCCACCAGGATGGTGGATATCTGGAGATCCGCGCGGCGAAGCGGCCTGGTGTGAACCCAACCGCGGCAGCGATCGGCACGCTAAAGACACTGGACCAGTTGGGATCCGTTGACACCAAAGCCACAGCAGAATTTTTAGCGGACATGCAATCCGACGAAGGTGGCTTTACGGCGAACACGCGCATTCCGTTTGCGGACCTTCTTAGCAGTTGCACTGCAATGATCACGTTGGAAGACCTAGACGCCATCGACATGATCGATCGAAATGCGGTTCGGCGTTATGCACAGTCGATGCAAATGCCATCAGGAGGCTTCGTCGGTTTCCAACTCGATCAAACCGCGGACGTGGAATACACGTTCTATGGCCTCGCAGCTTTAGCAATGTGCGAATCCGTTTAGTCGCGACTCGAACTAGGCGAACGCAGTGCAAAACGCATACAATGAAACGCACACAATGCGATTGAGCCAATCAGTTTGTGACAGAGTTCACCCAATCGTTGTCGAACCGACATCACGCACCTTTCCAATACCGCGTCACCTGCGCTGTTTGACAGCCAACAGCGAAACGCATGTGCTTGATACAGGAAACTTTTGGCAGCAAGTTGAGAAAGTTCAACCGATCACAAATTGCTGCTTGGCATTTCACCGCTTTTCGACATACCGACAGTTTTAATTCATGGGCGAGTCAGCAACCGCGATCATGGAGAGTCACAGGACATTGACCGCCTCAACGAACCAGCCAAACGTTGACCGCCACACTTCTGATAGCGGTGCCGGACTGGCAACGAAAGTCATCCTGGTGGGCCTTGTCGTCTTTCTTCTATTCGGCGTAGGTGTCTTCGTCCAAGTCATGCTGCGACGCGGACCGGTCACCGACCAGTCGCCTTCGAGCGTTCCGATTCCTGAACGTTATGACTCGGACCGTGCGATGGGATATCTCACGAAGCTTTGCGAATTCGGGCCGCGTCCGTCTGGTAGCGAAGCGATGGAGCGACAGCAGCGGTACTTAGAAAGCTTTTTCTTGGAACGCGGCGCCAAAGTTACTCGTCAAGAGTTTGAAACGCGCAACCCCAACGACGGGAGTGCGTTAACGATGACCAACTTGATCGCATCATGGCATCCCGAACGTCCGATCCGTTTCCTGTTTTGTGCACACTATGACACCCGCCCATTCCCGGATCGCGATCGGCAAAACCGCAAAGGCACATTCATCGGTGCCAATGACGGTGCCAGCGGTACGGCTGGGCTAATGGAACTGTCCAATCAACTCGATGACCTTCCTGATGACATCGGTGTCGACTTGGTCATGTTTGACGGTGAAGAGTTCGTGTTCGCGGAAAACCGAGATCGTTATTTCCTCGGTTCGACTTATTACGCACAAACCTATCAAGACAGCCCACCGGAAGTTCCGTTCCGATCCGGCGTGTTGTTCGACATGATCGGCGACAAAGAACTGAAGCTTTACTACGAACTGAACAGCATTCGGTTTGCCAAACCGGTGGCGCAATCATTTTGGCAAGTCGCACGTCGTCTCCGCGTCGATGCCTTTGTTCCCAAAGCACGCCACGACCTTCGTGATGATCACCTACCGTTGAATCGTATCGGAAAAATTCCGACGATCGATGTGATTGACTTTGACTACCCACGACCGGGGATCGGCAGTCCTTCGTATTGGCACACGCAACAAGACGTCCCGGATAACTGCAGCGGCGAATCGATCGCTGCCGTTGTTTGGGTTGCACACGAGTGGATCATGCAACAAAGCCGTTCCGCAAAGCAACCAAACCGCTAGGAGAGAACCATGTTTGCAGGCGGGCTTCTGCTCGGCGGTACGCTGCTGTTCTTTGCCGGATGGCTGCAATGGACAGAGCATCAAGGGTGGCCATACGACAGCTTTGATGCCAACGCCGATGATGATGTTGCCTACCTCAGCCAGCGAAAACGCTCGCGCTCGAAAGTTAACTTTCTGATCGGAACCTGCGGCTTGTTGGTTTTGCTTGCCACCGTGTCAAACGATCGGTTGGTGTTTGTCGCCGCATGGACCGCGGTCACATTTATTTTGATGGTGATCATTGTCCTAGCGATGCTAGATGCCTTTCGAACGCATCGGCATCACCAAGATAAAATGCGCCGCATCCGAGAGCGGGCATTGAAGGATTCGTCAAGCTAGTCACCGCCTGTGAACTTTTTAAACGGCACACTGCTAATTGCCATCGCTGCGGTAGGAATCCCAATCGCACTGCATCTGATCGCGCGAAAGGAACCTCGCAAAGTCCTATTCCCTTCGGTTCGACTGCTGTCGCAGCGGTTTGAATCCAATCGCAGCAAGATGCGAGTCCGGCGTCTCTGGCTACTAGCCCTGCGCATCGCGGCGATCGCTGCTGTGGCATTGGCTCTTGCCCGCCCCGTTTCAAGCGTCGGCCTTAGCAGCACTTGGCTGACCATTGGAATCCTGGGATTCGTCGGGATCGTACTACTGCTGATGGCTTCCGTCGCAGCGACAAAGTCAGATCGTAAACCGCTGATCTGGTCTTTGGCAGCTGCCGGTGCTCTGGCGATACTCGCTGCGGTCGGTTGGGCAGGCGGAACCGTGGCCGGAAACGACTCGCCGTCGATTGACCGAACGCAGCCAATCGCACTCGCCATTGTGGTCGATAATGCGATCGACACATCATGGTCGACCAATGATGACGACCGGATGAAACGAATACGCGAAGCCGCGAAATCGGTAGCCGTTGCCGCCGGTCAAAATAGCCGTCTGGTTGCGATCGATCGCTCTGCGACGCCGGCAACCTTTTCCGCCGACACCGCCGGTGCGATTGCAAAGATTGATGGCTTCCGGCCTTCGGAAGTCACACAGGCACTTGCTTCAAGGATCGAAGCGGCTGCCCGAGTCTTAGCGACCAGTGAAATCAAAACTCGTCGCATCGTTGTTTTCAGTGCGTTGACGCAGTCGAGCTTCCCCGAGGACGACTCGACACGTTCCATTCGATCATTGCTCGAAGACGAATCGATTCGATTGACCGTTTGGGACATGGGACCCTACCAAGGTCTTAATCGGCAATTGTCTCTCGCCACGTTTTCAAATGCGTCGCCGGCTCCGGACTCTCCCGTTTCCGTCACCGCTCAATTGTCGATCGGCGAACCGAACGAAAGGCGAATGGACACTCAGCCCGACGAACAAACGATGATCGCCGAGACACTTGATGTGACAGCGGAATGCGTTTTGTTCCCAAGTCAGGCCGGATTGCCAGTGATCCGCGACGGAAAGGTCATTCGCCCAACAGCAAAACCCGTCGACCGCATCAGTGTCGCGATGGCCCCCAATCGAAACGTGGAAATTCAGTTAACGATTCCGCCTCTTGAAGCAGGGCTGCATCATGGTGCGATCCGCTTGATCGGCGATGACGCATTGGCGATTGATGATCAGTGTTTCTTTTCGGTCGAGATCCTGCCTCCCAGTCGGATGCTAGTCGCGAGTGACGAACTTGCCGAAGCCAACGAGTTTGCCGATTTGATTTCGGTCGAAGCAAACGGTGCTCCATCCCAGTACACGATCGAGTTTTCAACGCACAACGATCTTCCCAATGTTCAGCTAGACGACTTCGATGCGATCGCGTTGCTAGACCCACCCGAAGTCGTCCTTCGTGACCAGGAGATCGAACGCTACCAAAGATCTGGAAAACGAACATTGATCGCACTTGGGCCACACTTTGGCACCTCCCCCGGTCCCGTCGCCGGTCTTGTGTTTCAAAGACGCTGGCGAGTTCAAGAACCCGGGACTTATCTTCAAATCTCATCGGATTCGCATCCCGCATTGAAGCCGCTCGTTGACCTACCTGGCGAAATTCCGTTTCATGACTCTCGCGTTTGGCAGTATTGGCAAACCAAAGCAAACAAAGACTGGTCGACCCTGATGCGTTATGCAGGTACAGAACATGCCGCACTGCTAGAGCATTCGAATTTGGGGATCCTTCTATTAACCACCCCGATTCCTGACCTGGTTTCTAGAAAGCCTTGGAATGATTTGTTTCGTACCGACAATGTTTGGCCAGCGTTCGCGCTTACTCGAGAATTGGCTCGATACGCTGCCGGTCGACAATCAGGACATTGGTCGACTTCGGTTGGAAATCCAGTCGCACTACCGGCACGGTATTTCCCGATCGATCGTGACGAAGATTCTCCCAAACGGGTGCAGTGGTTTGCGGCACAAAGCAACGCACCGATCCCGATCGAACTGCCGAGCGCCCAGGAAACCGACGACCAAGCACTGAATTCGAATGAAAAGCTGCTGGCGGTTGGAACTCCACTTCATAGCGGAATTCACTGGATCCGAGGCGCAACACCAGGACTAGGCTTTACCGTCAACTTCCCTCGCGACAAAGTTTTGTTGTCACGTATTGCCGACGGTCAACTGGAGCAACAGTTCGGTGACTCGGTCAACACGATCGAAGGCCTTGATGAAATGGACTGGACCAACGGTGGAGCAGAAGACCGGCTTCCGCTTTGGTCGCCGATCATGCTAATTGCCTTGGCCGCTTTCCTCTTGGAACAGATCCTCGCCAACCGCTTCTATGCTCAGCGTCGTTCGCAGCAATCGCCAAAATCCAAGTCGAAGGCGGTTGCATGACCAGTTTTTCGATCGAACCGATTTATGCCTCTCCATGGATCGTTGCGTTTGCGGCAATGATGGTCGTCGCTGTGATCGCGGTGGTCGCTCCTCCGACGGACGATCCTAAAAAACGTCGATGGCTGATTGCACTTCGTTCCTTTGCTGGACTGGTCCTGTTGCTGGCTGCCGTCCGTCCAACATTAGTTCATAGCGATAACCGACCGTCCCCGGCAGAGTTATTGATTGCGGTGGACACCAGCAAAAGTATGACGCTTCCTGATGGCGAAGGTTCCACGCGATGGAAAACCCAATTGGACGCCGTCACCAAACTGCTCGATGGCATCAGCGACTTGGACGAATCCCTGGACGTCCAAATCATTGGCTATGCAGATCAGTCGACTTCTATTGGGAAAGCAGTCGATCGTGAAAGCTTCGGCGAACTGGACCAAAAGATCAACTCGCTTTCGGCGAGCGGCAACCTTACCGATCTAGGCAGTGGCATCAAAGGGGCGATCGATGCTGCATCCTCAAAAACGCTCGCCGGAGTTGTCTTGCTTGGTGATGGAATGCAGACAACCACGACGGCTGGCCCATCGTCTGAATCCTCATCCACGAACACATCACTCGGTGCACGCTACGGTGCGCAGGTTTTAGATGCCCTGGGCGTACCTTTGTGGACCGTTCCGATCGGACCGCCTGCGACAGGAATCACATCGCGAGACGTGGCGATTGCCAATCTGCCGGACCATCTACAGTTATTTTCGGGCAACCAATTTGATCTTTCGTTTACAGTTGAAACGACGGGGCTTTCGAGCATCCAAGTTCCGATCAGCGTGAACTGGATCAATGATGCGGGTGAACGTGAACAGGTCCGAACTCGAAAACTGGATCCACGTTCGGCTCGTGAATCGATCGCGGTCAACCTGTCGATCGATGCTCCCAAGCCTGGTGTTTACCGTCTTGAAGTTGTCGCCGACAACCAAGATGGCGAATGGGTCACCAGCAACAACGTCCAAACGGCATTTGTCGAGGTCCGTGAGGGTGGCGGACGAATCCTAATCTTCGAAGGCCCCGGCCGACCAGAACTCGCATTCCTTCGTCGAGCCTTACGCGGGTTCCCTGACCTCGACCTGCGATTCGCAACGATTCGCGGTGACCAACAATGGCCGATTTCGATCGAAGCGGCGCTTGCGCCAAACCGTTTTGACGTCTACATCATCGGCGACGTCGATGCGGGCGCATTTGGCGAAGCCCAACTGCAGATGATCGCTGATCGAGTTGGCGAAGGTACCGGGCTGATCACACTCGGTGGGCTATCGAACTACAGCTTGGGCGGCTACGCCGATAGCCCGCTCCAATCCGTCCTACCGATCGGCTTGGATGCGTCGCAGCGACGTCCTCCGGTTCGCTCGGCGTTTTCACCGGCGGAGCGCCAAGCCAGAGTGCAAAGTCAAATCGAAGGTCCAATTGAAATCCAAGTGGCACGCCAACACCCAATCATTTCGATGGGTGGTGCCTCCAATGCATCGATTTGGAAAGAACTGCCATCGTTGACGGGCGCCAATCGCTTCACCGCTAAACCCGCTTCAGGAATCCAGACTCTCTTAGAAACAGACGGCGAACAACCGCTGTTGGTCGTGGGGAACTATGGCAAAGGGCGAGTCGCTTCGTTGGCTTTCGACGAAACGTATCGATGGTGGCGAGTTGGCAAAAGCGAAGTCCATCGCCGTTTCTGGAGACAGCTGATGCTATGGGTGATGTCTCGCGAAGAAACCAATGGTGACAGTGTTATCGCCGAACTTGAAAATCGTCGATTTGAAACCGACGCTCAGCCAACCTTCCAAGCAAGAGTTCAAACGCTACTGGAACGAGAAACACCGATTCGCATGACTGCGTCGATCATCGATAGCGACGGCCGATCGACGGATTTGGACGTGACCGAAAGCACCAACCCGTCCTCACGTATTTCGGGGCGGTTTCCGAAACTGGATCCAGGGTTTTACAAACTGATCGTCGAGGCAAATGATTCGGGGATTTCAAATGACGAAATCGCGTTTCAAGTGGTTGAAACGAGTCGCGAACTGGCCAACCCACTGGCAGACTTCGTCTACCTTCAACAGCTTGCCGATTTGACCGAGCAACATGGCGGGGCATCGTTCGACGTCACACAGCTTGAACCGCTGATCGAAACGATTCGATCGAAGCGCCGCAGCGCCGAGACGCTGGTCATTGAAAAGTTCAGCCTGGGCGATGGCCCGATTAGCGGCTGGATCGTCTTTCTCCTATTCACCACAGCCATGTCGGTCGAATGGTGGCTGCGACGCAAATGGCAACTTGCCTAGCCTTGTGGCGAAGGACTAGTAAGTGATCGCGGATTCGACGCGATAGGGTTCCAACTTGGATTGACCAGCGAGATCAGCCAAGTGGATCAGGAACGAGCAGCCGACGATTTCTGCATCACAACGTTCAACCAATCGGCAACAAGCTTGCATCGTTCCTCCGGTCGCAAGCAAATCGTCGACTAGGACAACGCGTTGCCCTGCTTGTACGCTATCGATGTGCATATGCAATTCATCGGTACCGTACTCCAACTCATACGCATGCGAATGGGTTTCGAACGGAAGTTTCCCAGGCTTGCGAATGGGAACGAAGCCGGCTCCTAATTGGATCGCCATCGGCACGGCAAAGATAAAGCCTCGGGCCTCAGCAGCAGCAACGATATCGACCTTCTCGTCCATAAACGGGGCGGCCATCACTTCTGTTGCCGCTCGCAGCGCATCGGGATTCGATAACAACGGGGCAATATCCCGATACAGAATTCCCGGCTTGGGAAAATCAGGGATGTCACGAATGTGTTCTTGCAAATCAACAGCCATGATCGCTCGATCGACGTCTAGAGGGTTACTTGAGGCAAGGTAGTCCAACGCAATGGCATTCAACCTATCTTGCCGAATACCACACGAACAGTCGGGACGGCCCGTGTGGCGATACGATCAGACGGCCAGCCGGAAAACTTCAAATTCGCTTTACTGCGAATTCATCACCGCGGCAAGCTGCTCGTAAGTTCGTGCACTGTCTTCATTGCTGCCGCGATTATTCAAAGCGATCTGATAGAGATGCTGTCCACAATCGGTCGGATACTGACCTGTCACACAAGCTTGACATAGGCGATCTTCTGGCAAATCGATCGCACGGGTGATCGCTTCGACCGGAAGGTAACGCAGTGAGTCAGCTCCCAAGTCGTCGGCCAGCCGTTGCTGAGCTTCGGGAGTCAAAACACCTTCGGTTCCGAAGTACTTTGGTGCGATCAGCTGATCAATCGTGCTCATATCGATCCCGTAGAAGCACGGTGCGACGATCGGAGGACATGCGACACGCACATGGATCTCTTTCGCGCCGCCGACTTCGCGGATCCGATCCAGTAGCACATTCATCGTCGTGCTTCGAACGATCGAATCTTCGACCAAGATGACCCGCTTCCCTTCCAAGACGTCACGAAGGGGAGTGTACTTCGTCGCGGCCTTGGCCTTTCGGGCTCGCCCGCCTTCGATAAACGTCCGACCTGCATAGCGATTGCGAATCAGGCCTTCACGGCACGGGATCGAAAGCTCGTACGCCATCGCATCCGCAGCGGCTTTACTGGTGTCCGGAACGGGAACGATGATCGTATCCGGATCGTCCAGAGGGATTCGACCGTCGGCGCGCTCCGACCGGGCAAGTTCTTCACCCAAACGGGTTCGCGTTAGATAAACGCTACGATCATCCAAGGTGCTGGCGACGTTGGCAAAGTAGATCCATTCGAAGAAGCAGTGGGCACTTTTTTTGCTTTCCACAAACTGCTCAATCCGAACGCCGGACTCCGGATTGACGACAATCGCGTGTCCGGGTTCCAGCGACTTGATTTGGTTTGTTTCAAATCCCAAGTTCAGCAACGCAACGCTTTCACTGGCGGCGGCAAACAATGGGCCTTCGTTGACGTAGCACATTGGCTTGATGCCAAGGGGATCACGTGCAACCAGCATTTCTCCTTCAGCGGTAAGCAATGCCAGCGAGTAAGCACCGTCAAAGTCCCCCGCAATCTGCCGCAGCACATCAATCCATTCGACGCGTTCGGTGGACTGGCTGAGTACACGTCCGATTTCGTGCATCAGGATTTCGGTGTCGGTGTCGAGCACCAGGTGGTGATCACCATCGGCAAGCAGGCGTTCTTTCAGCAAGCTGTAATTGGCTAGCTGACCGTTGAAGCAAAAGCTGAACCACTTTCGTTTGTGGATGTGTTCGCGTTCGAACGGCTGGGCGTAGTTGCGGTCGTCTTGACCGCAGGTCGCATATCGCACGTGACCGATCGAGGCGTTGCCGGCCAAACCTTGCATGATCGATTCACACTTGGCGCGGTGATTCAGACGAAACACCTCGGTCACGGTTCCGACGTCCTTGCGAGTCATCAACAGGCGAGGTTGGTCGGGATTGTAGGTTGTCATTCCCGCGGCCAGTTGGCCACGGTTTTGAATGTCGAGCAACATCCGCGGCAGCAGCCGGGAGATCTGGCGAGGCCCCTGTTCCGGGCAGACGGGGCTGCGTCCACGGCCAGACAGGTGGTAAATCGCCGCAACGCCGCACTCGTGATTGATCTCACTCATTGAAAAGACTTGCTCGTCAATCAAATCAGGAATTCAGGAGAACCTGAGAAAACAAATGCCAATTATCAATTCAGAATCCGCTCGCGAGCGAAGTGCTCGTCATCGGCTTCCGCTGCCCCATTGTCCAGAAGCTACCGTGTTTGTTGAACCGCCCGGTTGCGGGAAGCGGCGTTTTTTCAAAAACTTCTGCCGCCCCCTGTCATATGGTCGTTTTACGCCGCAAGTATTATTTTGTCGGCGCGTCAGTCCCCCCTTTTTAAGATCTCTCCCCCTCAAAAAACGTGTCCCCCGACTCCTTGGACCAAAGAAAACTAGCGATCGACTCCGCCACCAGCGTTGTCGTCAAAGTCGGCACTCGAGTACTAACGGACAGTTCCGGAAAACTTGATCGCCATAGAATTGCCTGTCTCTCGCGAGCCCTCTGCAAAATCGCAGACACCGGTCGGCAAACCATTATCGTCAGTAGCGGTGCAGTTGGCGCCGGAATTGGCAAACTGGGTCTCGACCATCGCCCCACTGACCTCGGGCAGCTTCAAGCCGTGGCGGCAATTGGCCAGGCTGATCTGATCCAATCCTACGAAGCATCTCTGGCCGAACGCGGACGACATGCGGCACAAGTTCTGCTGACGCGAAACGATCTCCAATCTCGTGAAGGGTATCTCAACGTCCGCAATGCACTGAACTGCATTGACGAACTGGGAGCGATCGCGATTGTCAACGAAAACGACTCCGTCGCGGTCGGCGAGCTTAGGACCACATTTGGGGACAACGACCGTCTGGCCGCGCAAGTGGCCGGTCTTTTGGAAGATTGCCTGCTGGTCATCCTCTCGGACATCGACGGACTGTACGACGGACACCCCGACGAACCCGGCAGCCGCTGCATCGATATCGTCGATCAATTGGACGATGACATCATGGCGATGGCGAATGACAAAAAAAGCTCATTCAGCAAAGGCGGGATGGCAAGCAAGCTGATCGCCGCCCAATTGGCAACCTCCCACGGTCACTCCGTCATTATCGGCCCAGGAAGAGATGACGCGGTGCTAGACAAAGTTCTTGCCGCCGAACAGGTCGGAACCCTATTCCTCCCGTGCAACAAGACTCTTCGTGGACGACGACGCTGGATCAGTGCCTCGGCTGAAATCGAAGGACGGATCATTATCGACAAAGGTGCCGCCGAAGCACTTCGTCACGAAGGCGGAAGCTTGCTGGCGATTGGAATCACTGACGTTATTGGTGAATTCGATGCAGGCACTGTTGTCGTCATCGCAGACAAACAAGGCGAAGAAGTCGCCCGTGGACTGTGTAATTACCCGTCATGGGAAGTCAGCAAGATCAAAGGCAAGATCAGCGAAATGATCGGCGGCATTCTTGGGCACTGCCCCTACGAATCCGTGGTGCATCGCGACAACATGACGCTGGCACAAGGCGCCGACCGGACCTAGGACCATGGAACGCCATCGATCCCCCGCAGGTATCACCCTTGTCGAAGTCGTCGTGATTTTGCTGATCGCGATTGCCGTGTCGGTTCTCTTGATGCTGAAGGTTACCTCCAGCCGCGAATCGTCTCGGCGAATGGAATGCGAGGAAAACTTGCGTGTGATCTCCGCCGCACTTCAAAGCTATTCGCTGGTCAGTGGCTATCTTCCGATCGGCACACAAAACCCGACCGCACCAATCGAAAGCCTCCCCAACGGCTACCATCACAATTGGGCCGAGGCATTGCTGCCGATGCTGGATCAACAAGAAACGTTTGACCAAATTCATTTTGATTCAAGCGTCTACGCACCAATCAATGCACCCGTTGCGGAACTGTCGCTGCAAAACTTTCGCTGCAGCGCCTCGGCAAACAAACTGACAATCAACGCGACGACTTACACAGGCGTCGTCGGATCACAAGCCGCCCCGATCGATGAAAACACCGACGGTATGTTCTCACTGAATCGTTGGCGATCACTGCGTGATGCCGAGGATGGACAATCGTTCGTCTTATCGATCGCCGAAAAGTCTGTTGACTTCCCCGGTCCGACCAACTGGAACAGCGGCACACGCGCCAGCCTTCGAAACGCCGGCCACCCGATCAATCGATCATTCGTTGAGCGTCCCCCAGAAGTCACGGACGTCGGTGGCTTTTCGAGCAATCACATCGGGGGCGCCTACTTGGCGTTTGTCGATGGGTCGTTCCGATTCTTTTCGGAAGCGACAGACCAACAGCTCTTGCAGGATCTGGCATCGCGAAAGGACGCAGCCGCTGCCGCGGAAAGCTCCGACGCAAATCAAGAATGAATCGCTAGAATCGGCTGACCTCTTTAAAAGACGTAACCGGCTTTTCAAAGCAGACTCATCTCGGCGAAGCAACCTACTGCACAAAAGGCTGCGGACAAAAAGCTGCGGTTAGGTGTTCAATCGGCCGAATCTGATTTGGTCGCTTGCAACTGAACCACTTGAACGTCGCTGCCGTTCTTTGCCGGCATCCGATCCGGATCCTGATATTTCGACACATCGAAGTGCCGTGTGTAGGTTCCGAAATCGTTGAACGCGTACTTCTTCGCCCAACGATAAACGAAACTTCGCTCAGGAATTTCGTCGCCGGGCTGAAACTGACTTCGCCTTGGCGTCACGTGATCGAGTTCACGCATGACTTCATTGCGAATCGTGGTGTCTCGTGCCCCATGCTTTTCAGCAAGCTCGATCAACAAATCGGGACGCTCCATGATGACGCAGCCGCGGGTGTGCTGCGCAGTCAACTCACGAAAGTCTTTTAAGAATGCCGAGTTATTAAACGTTTCCGCTAGCGGCCGATCATCGTGAATCGACTCCGATGCCATCTGAATCACCGGGCACGGTTCGATGTCGCCTTTGGGACCGATGTGATGGGTAAATCCTGTTGCCGCGGGACACAGGGCATTCCCCGCATCGTCGTGATACGCGTCGATCACGATGATCGGTTTGGTCGCACGCGTGTCGACGACAAACTGACGAACCCGCTTTTGTTCTTCACTACTAAGGGCGAGTTGTGGATTGGGTTCCGGTCCGACCGGCCGATAGATATGGAACCAGCAATACATCACTCCCATCTCAATCAACCGATCAACCCATGCGTCGTTGACCAAGTCGTCGATATTGGTTTTGCACACACTGGTGCAGACACCGACAAGCAAGTTGTGCTTTAGAGCGGTTTCCAAACCTTTCATCGTTTGGTTGTAAACGCCACCACGACCTCGGCGTTCGTCGCTAATAATTTCGGTGCCTTCGACACTGATCAGCGGAGTAACGTTGCCATACTCCTTTAACCGGGCCGCGACATCGTCGGTAATGAAATGACCGTTGGTGAAAACTTGAAAATAAACGTCGCGGTTCTGTTCAAAGATTTGCAACAAGTCTTTGTGCATGAACGGTTCACCGCCCAAGATGCCAAAGAAACTGTTTCCCATCTCTTTCGCTTGGCGAATCGTTTCGTTAGCCGCATCCAACTCGATGCGATGCTGCTTGGCCGCGACATCAACCCAACAGCCTTGGCAGCGCAGGTTGCAGCTGTTGATCACCGACATGTAAAGAAACGGCGGAAAGAATTCGCCTCGCTTTAAACGACGCTTGTGCTTATGAACGCTCAGCAACCCTTTCACCCCGAGCGTCCAAATCGCCTTGGCTAACAACCGTTTGTCGGTCTCGAAGAGAAATCGTGACGCAAGGCGAAGGTACATTTCGTAACTGATCGGTGGAGGGTGGGGAAAGCCGGAAGCGTTTCCGACGAAGCTTAGCCGATATCATTATGGCCGGCATCGGAATCAATTGCAGTGCAAAACCGCAGTTGTGAAGTATCCGTTTCCGCAAAGTCCGCATGAACCCCTGCCAGGTGCTGAGCAGAGGTGGGAATCATCATGAGCGAATCGAAGGGCGTTTTGCCGGGTTGAATGCATCCAAAGGCCCGTGCACCTTCGTTCGGCGTTTCGGCGGACGCGGGACCGCGACCGAGCGAATCCGCCCCCATGATGGTGGCCATTTCTAGTACCCGCGACGGAGCAAGGTCTTGCCGATGGCTGAGCAAAAAACGCAATTCCTCCCAGATACTTAGATCTGGATTGCTCGCCCGCGAATCGGTCCCCAAGGCCACCCGGACTCCCATTTCCAGCAGCTTTCCGACCGGGTGTGCATCGTATCCGAAAAAATGATGCGTTCTTGGGCAATACACCACCGTCATGTGCCGCCGTTCGGCGATGAACTGCATTTCGCAATCCTGCAAGTCATTTCCGTGGACCACGAGCGCTAGCGGCGCTTCAGCAAGCATTTGCAGGTAGGCCAAGATTGGCTGATCAGCGTCACCCGCGGCCCCCTTTCCCAACGGGAATAACCCAGGCACCCAAAGCCCTGCACGCTGCAAGGAATCTGCAAATCGTCCGGTGCCATGGGTAAGCAATTCTCGCTCGTCAGGCGATTCGGCGAGGTGCATCGCTACAGGACAGCCTTTAGCCGCTGCCCAATCAACACATCGCTGCACCAACGCGATCGGTGTGGAATATGGCGCGTGCGGGCTGATAGCAGGTACAAGGTTGCTCTCGCCAATGCGGCATGCAGAATGGCCTCGCGCAGACGCTTCGGAGTGCAGCAATGCGGCTTGGAAACGTTCCGCACCGCGTTCTTGGGACAGGCCCAACACCTCGGCAAATGACACGATCGATGCATAGGCATGCTCGGGATAGCTGGATGGCGTCGTTGCGATATCAGCAATGAGCTCAACCCCAGCATTCTGGGATTCGGCAAGTCCACTTGCGATATTGGCTGCCCTGACCGATTCGTCAGCTTGTCCTCGAGCCCGGATAACTTCGCCAATCCAGTTTGCCAAAGCGATTCCCGGCTCACCGATTGGCCTTCGACAATCGGAAAACTCAAGATGCGTGTGAGCGTTGACCAACTTGGGAAGCACCGCCACGTCGCCGAGATCAACGCTCGCTTGTGGACCAACTGATGCCTGACGGCGATTGGATATATCGACAACGATTCCATCGACGACCGTAATGCAGGGGTTTTCAATCGGAGGACCGGTGATTGGAAACAGCCAACGAGCCTGATAGGTTTTTGAACTGGGATTCATTTTTTGTCGGGTGCCGAACGTCTCAAGCATATTCGAGCGTTATGACCTTTTCGATCGAGTCGGCAGAACGTTTGCCAGCGGACTTTTATTGCAGAAAGACAGCCGATGTCGCGCGAGCCTTGATCGGGAAAACCATCGTGCATCGTACCGCCGGCACGATTACCGGCGGAATCGTCGTCGAAACGGAAGCCTATCTGCATCGCAATGATCCGGCTAGCCACTCGGCCCGTGGACGCACCGCAAGCAACGAATCAATGTTCCTGCGGCCTGGCACGCTCTACGTGTACCCGATTCATGCCAAATACTGCTTGAACGCGGTCACCGAAGAAGCCGGAACGGGAGCAGCGGTTTTGATCCGTGCGATCGAACCGACGATCGGTATCGAAACGATGTGCGGTCGCCGCGGGCAATCCGACCTCCGCCGCCTGACGACAGGACCGGCGATGCTTTGCCAAGCCCTATCCATTGATCGGTCTGATGACGGACGATGCTTGGTCGGCGATTCAGACTTGGGAATTTTTCTAAACACAGCCGATGACCATCGTCGCCGAATCGTCGCGACGAAGCGTATTGGGATCAGCAAAGCCCAACATCGCAACCTTCGTTTTGTCGATATGAACTCACGCTTTCTTAGTCGACCAGTGCCGAAGCGTTAGTTCTCGCACATCGGACGGCTCGGTCTCCATCGTCGGTTCGATGTGCAACCCGACGGCCGCAAACAGGTCGTCCGTTGCGAAGGGACGCGCCGCGACGAAACACTCCGCTGCCTCGACACCGGCAATCGAACCGGCCATCACCGCCGCCGCGCGAACTCGTTCGACGATCTGCCGCTTGTGATCGAACTGGCTTCCATAACATCGCATCGCGGCAAGCTTGGCTTCAAGTGTTTTGCTGATATCGACCAACGTGTGATAGGGGTTGCCTGCGATATTCATCGGCTCTAGGGCAATGCGATAGTACAGCTGCCGATCGATCACATGCGGTGGCAAATAGTCGAACTGATCGTCCCATTTGGAAAGCCGACTATAAAAGACCGCGGCGTCAGTCAGCAGCATCGCCTGATGATGATCCGGTGACGCCATGGGTGTCTTTTCGCCGAATCCCAAAACCATGCATGGACGCGTCATACGAAACACCTTGGCCAGTTCCACGCGTGCTTCGAAACAATCAAACAACCGTCGATTCGGCAAATCCATTTGAATGCGATAACACACTCCCAACGCTTTTGCAGCTTGTGTCGACTCCAAGAAACGTGATGCGGGCCCGTCGGAGTACGGCGTCGGCTCACCATCAGTCAGATCAACGATCCCGACGCGGTATCCTTCCGCGGACAACTTTGCCAGCGTCCCACCGCAAGCGACCTCAACATCATCGGGGTGTGCTCCGACCGCGATGACGTCCAATCGTGGTGGCAGGTCAGCCTGTTGTGACATTTTCGATCACCTCGGTGAAGTCTCCAAAACCCAAAACAAGTGTGCCAGCGTTTCCGCTCAACACCGGTCCTACGAGCGTGACCGGTACCGTCATCGGCAATCGATCAACAAGATCAAAGCTGAACACAAATTCGCCCAATCGAACACCCGGTAATCCAACACCGGCTGCGGTCAATAGTTATCATACGGGTCTCTTTTTCCTTCCTCTCCATCTGCCCGCCACGGAGCCACCGTCATGAGATTGACCGGTCTTGCCTTTATATTCCTCGCCACCATCGCCGGACAATGTTCGGCCGAGATCCGAACCAGTGCGGTATTCGGTGACTCGATGGTCTTACAGCGAAACAAACCGATTCACGTTTGGGGCTGGGCGGATGCCGGTGCTTCGGTTGAGGTCAAACTTGCTGACGCAAACGCAACAGCGAAAGCGGATTCCGATGGTCGTTTCGATGTCGAACTTCCCAAAATGTCAGCAGGTGGGCCGTTCAAATTGGCGATCAACGCCGGCGACGACTCGGTCACCTTTGAAGACGTCTTGATCGGCGAAGTTTGGGTTTGCAGCGGACAATCCAATATGGGTTGGTCGGTCCAACAGTCCAACGACTCGGACCTAGAATCGCTATCGGCAAACTACCCCAACATCCGTTTGATCTCCGTTCCTCAGGTCGGCGTCCAAGAACCTCAAGACAGCTTTGATGGAAAATGGCAAGCCTGTACGCCCGAAAGCGTTCGACAGTTTTCCGGCGTCGGATACTTCTTCGGTCGCCAACTGCATCAAACGCTTGGCGTTCCCGTCGGACTGATTGATAACGCTTGGGGCGGCTCATCCGCAGAAGCCTGGGTCAAACGAGATCTGCTCGAAGCGGACGATACCTACGATGCTTTGATGGCTCGCTGGGAACAAACCGAAGCGACCTATAACCACGAAGCAGAGACAAAGAAGTACAAAGAAAAGCTTGCCGCATGGCAGAAAGACAAGAAAGGCAACCGCCCCAACCCGCCACGGAATCCGTTGACCGGACAACACCGTCCCGCCAACCTCTACAACGGTGTTCTTCACCCAATCATTGGCTATACGATTGAAGGCGTAGTCTGGTACCAAGGTGAGTCCAACGCCGGACGCGCTTATCAGTACCGCGAACTATTCCCGCTGATGATTCAACACTGGCGTGACGAATGGAAACAAGATGACTTCTCGTTCTACTGGGTTCAATTGGCCGACTATATGGCCGAAAAAGAACAACCCAGCAGCAGTGCTTGGGCTGAACTACGTGAAGCCCAAACGATGACGATGGACAAATTGGCCAACACCGGTGAAGCCGTCATCATCGAACTGGGCGAAGCCTCGGATATCCACCCCAAGAACAAACAAGATGTCGGAAAACGTCTAGCGCGATGGGCCCTAGCAAAGAACTACGGGTATGACATTCCTTACCGCAGTCCGACTTTCGAATCCATGACCATCGATGGCAAAAAGGCCACTTTGAAATTTGATCATGTCGGCGGTGGTCTCGATACCTTTGACGTTCGTGACGTGATTGGATTTACGATCGCAGGCGAGGATCAAAAGTTCGTCCATGCCAACGCAAAGATCGTAGGCAAGGACACTGTCGAGGTTTCCAGCGATCAAATCGAGCAGCCTGTATCGGTGCGATACGCTTGGGCAGACAACCCGATTTGCAACGTGCAAAGCCAAGAAGGCTTGCCCGTAACTCCTTTCCGCACCGACGACTGGAAAGGCGTCACTGCCGATTCCAAATAGCACGGATTGCGTTTTAGTTTCCGATCCCTAGCTAGACGCAGGGATGTCGATGGGCAAACCAAAGGCTTCGGACCTGGCGTGACGTGCTGTCACGCCACCGGGGCTTCGCCATCGGTACCGAATATCGATTGTGATCAGCCAAGGGTGACACAGCCAATACGACCGTTGCAGTAATCGCGGGCCTGGGGTGCATTGACCGCCTCAATTGGCCCGTGCCCGGCGAGAATTTAGCGAACAGCTAGAATTAAAGGACGGCAAACCCGTCCGTTTATCAATTCTTCGCAGGCAATTGAGCGTCATGGCAGCAAACTCAACGGGCAAATCGTCCTCCAATGGCAGAGCCACCAAGGGAACAAAAAAAAAGAAATCGACTCGGAAACGCCGCCTCGCATCGGATGGCGACATCGCCCCGAAATTGACGACTGACGGTGTCGAAACCCACGTCGTCGGCGAAGCGACGAAAGCGGCCCAAGAGAGCAAAATCTCTGCTGTCCGTGACATGATCGAAAAAACACCGCCTCACGATGTCCATACCTTGGCAAAGACGCTTGAGGTCATCATCGAGGGAGCTTCTCCCGAAGACGCAGCTGTGTTGCGAAGCGCGCTGCTGAAGCGATCCCCCGGCCCCGCCGGTCGAGGACGCGTCAGTGCGGACGATCAACTCTCCAGCGGTTGGCGCGACGGTGCTTATCCTTATCGCAACCTGATGTCGCGAAAGAATTATGAAAAGCAAAAATACCAGCTTCAGGTCGAACTGCTGAAGCTTCAAGCTTGGGTGAAGGATCGCGGCGAGAAAGTTGTCTTGTTGTTCGAAGGTCGCGATGCGGCTGGCAAAGGGGGAACAATCAAACGGTTCATGGAACACCTCAACCCTCGGGGTGCCCGGGTTGTCGCGCTTGAAAAGCCCAGTGAAATCGAGCGAGGGCAATGGTACTTCCAGAGGTATGTCGAACACCTTCCGACTGCTGGCGAAATCGTCATGTTTGACCGCAGTTGGTACAACCGAGCCGGTGTCGAAAGGGTCATGGGGTTCTGCAGCAACGACGAGTACGAGGAATTCATGCGGCAAGTCCCCGACTTTGAACGCAACCTCGTTCGCAGTGGTATTCGCTTAATCAAGTTCTGGTTCTCGGTCAGCCAAAAAGAACAGCGTCGGCGTTTCAAAGAACGCGAAGTCCATCCGCTGAAACAATGGAAACTTTCCCCCGTCGACATGGCGTCGCTTGATAAATGGGACGACTACACACGAGCGAAAGAGGCGATGTTCTTCTATTCGGACACCTATGACGCCCCTTGGACCGTCGTCAAATCCGATTGCAAAAAACGGGCTCGCCTGAATGCCATGCGTTTCGTTCTAGGATCGGTCCCCTATAAAAATCGTGACATGTCCAGCATCGGAATGGTTGATCCATTGCTAGTTGGTCGAGCTAACCTTGTGCAGTCATCACGCTCTGGCGATAACGCCTAGCCGATCAAGTTCGACCAGTTTCAATCCACGCAACCAGACGTTTCGTCATTCATCATGTCGATAGCCAACCCTTTCGATGCACCGATCGAAAGCGAACTGAAATTCGATTCAAAGCCCTCTTCGATTACGATTAAAAAGGTCGATGTTCTATCGGCCGGAAAAATCGGCGCGATCCTCTATGGAGTCACAGGCTTAATCACAGCCGCCTTTATGGTTATGTTCGCGCTCGTCGGAAGCATCGGAAACGGCGACATTGCCATTGGCTTGGTCGTCGCATTGGTCATGGGAGTCATCATTCCTGTCGGCACGGTCATTAGTGGCTTCATGGGCGGCGTCATCTTTGGTTTTCTCTATAACGTCTGCGCGTCCATCGTCGGTGGACTTCAGTTCGAGATCGACAGTTAGAGTCATCTGAATCGATTCGGCGTCAGGCCTGATTCAATCCTCTCCGCACACGTGCCAGCTGTGACATCACCTACCGTGCTTTCACCAAATGCGCGAGTGTCGCCAACCGCGATTGATCAAACGGACAGGACGGCTTGAGCGTCTGTATATAAGAAGCCTGTCGCCGGATACACCGATCCGTCGATCGGTTACCATGGGCTTGTTCTTCCTGTGACATGTCCCAACCACCGCAGTCTTGATGCCCAACCGACGTGAACTGCTTGCCTTGCTTGCCGGCGTCCCACTGGCCAATTTGGTCGGTTGCAATTGGGGATCGAGTCCGATCGAAGGCGAACTGCTTAGCCCATCATTCGAAACGATGCACCGGTTTCGTGACGGCTGGCGGCCGCCTGCACCGACGGGATCGCCTGAACGAATAAGCGTCACGATTATCGGCGGTGGAATCGCGGGACTTTCGGCGGCTTGGCAATTGCAACGTAGTGGAATTGACGACTTTGTGATCTTAGAACTCGATTCACAAATCGGTGGCACGGCTCGCTTTGGTGAACACGATGGCTTTCGGTATCCATGGGCTGCACACTACGTCCCCGTCCCTACCAAGGAAAACCGTCGGCTAATCGAGCTGTTCAAGGAAATGGGGATCGTCACCGGCGAGACTGAGGACGGCAATCCAATTGTTTCAGAAACGGTTCTGTGCCGTGATCCACAAGAACGCGTCTTTGTTGACGACCATTGGATCTATGGCCTTTACCCTGCTGCGGCACCTTCGGACGAAGACAAGCAACAACTCGAACGCTTTCGTCAACAGATGCGCGACTTCGCAAACCGACGAGATGATCAGGGTAGACGGTTGTTTGCGATTCCCATGGCATCAGGCTCCGACAATCCCTTTGTTCGCAAACTTGATGAAATCTCGATGGCCGAGTGGATGAATCGCCAATCGTTCACATCGCCCTCCCTGCGTTGGCTGGTCGACTATGGTTGCCGTGATGACTATGGCTTGCTCGCCGAACAAACCAGTGCTTGGGCCGGGATCTTTTACTTCGCATCCCGTTGGCAAAGTGGTGCCGATGAATCGCAAGAAGTCATGACATGGCCGGAAGGCAACGGCCGAATTGTTGAATTCCTTAGTCGTCAGTTCTCCGACCGTATTCGCCTAGGCAATGTTGTCACACGAGTTCACTCGGATCCTCGATCAGGATTGCACACACAAGTTTTTGATTCGGCAAAGTCAGAAACACTTGAGATCGTTTCCAACGACGTGATCTTTGCAGCCCCTCAATTTGTGGCCAAACGCTTGGTTGACGGTTTCGAACAAGCCGGACGCGACGTTTCCGGATTTCAGTACGGCAGCTGGATCGTCGCCAACGTGTCCTTGAATGGCCGCCCCGCGGAACAGAATACCGCGATGTGCTGGGACAACGTGATCGCCGAAAGCCCCGCGTTGGGATATGTCACATCAACTCACCAGCAAGGGATCGACCATGGTCCGACGGTATTGACTTGGTACCGGCCACTGACCGATCTCGATCCAAGGATCTCACGCGCCGAACTGATGCGGCTCACTTGGGATGACTGGTCACGGGTGATCGTTTCCGATCTGCAGAAGGCCCATCCGGGAATCCGAAAGCTAATCAAACGCATCGATGTGATGCGTTGGGGCCACGCGATGATTCAGCCTCGCACGGGATTTATCTGGGGCGGAGCACGCGAAAAGGCCTCGCAATCCATCAATCGAATCCACTTTGCCGCAAGTGACCTTAGTGGCGTTGCGTTGATGGAGGAGGCATTCGACCGAGGCACAAGGGCTGCCGACCGTGTCGTGGATCTTGCTGGGCAGATAGCTGCGAGCTAGCGTTATCGATTCAACGCCGGTTGTAATCGAAAGAATGACGCGGATAAACTGCCTCACGAAACGATTCTCATCAGCCTATCACGCCGAGTAAGTCGAAGAATGGATAGCAGACTAATCTTGATGAGGCACGCCAAAAGCGATCACGGAGACCCGACGATCTCCGACCATCAACGTCCGCTGAACCGGCGTGGCCGAGGCGACTCTCCGCGCATGGCCCAATGGCTTGCCGCAGAAAATCTAACGCCTGATATCGTGCTCAGTTCGACCAGCCAGCGTACTCGGGAAACCCTGGAATTGATGCTGCCGCTCTTTGAAACCGAACCCGAAATTCGGTTCTGCGACAGCCTGTATCTCAGCAGCCCCGAATCGATCCTGTGGACGATCAGTACGGAACATTGCGGCAAATCACGCGTCCTTGTTCTCGGTCACAATCCGGGTATGAGCATGGTTTCGTCAGTGCTATCGGGCAAAGTGATCGAAATGCCAACGGCCGCAATCGCGGTGCTTTCGCCGCAGCGGCCTCGATCACAAACGCCGCCGACGCAACACTGGCTGGACGAAATCAATCCGCGAACCGCCTGTGAATTGGCGAGTTACATGTATCCCAAAGGGCTGGATTGCCAAGGAGAGACCACGGACTGAATCCGTTGGTTGAATGGATGAGTGGACCATGGAATCTATTGCTGCTCTTGCTAATCGTGATCGGCCATGGTGGGTTGCACATCGCGATCTATAACCGAGTCAATGCGTTCGGCTGGCGAAGAAAAACCATCAAAACATGGGTCAAAGTGTTCTTCGTCAACACATTTGCGATCCCCACGCTGATTTTGGTGACCGAACACAAAACGCTCAATTCCATCATTCGAGGCAACAATGACTGGCGAGAATTGTCAGCATTGGCGCTCGCCTATTTTGGAATCTGCCTCGGCACATGGGTCTTCTTTGGTCTGCCGTGGCTGGCTTGGCGTCCGATCCTTGGCGTGGAATGGGCACCCGCTAAAAGGCGACGCAAAGTTGTCAACGTCGCTCAAGCGACAACCACTCCGCTGATGCTCACCCCCAAAGCTCAGTTCGAATCACAGCTACCGCTGAACCAGCTTCTCGAACTTTCGATCGAGGAAATCGAGCTACCAGTTCCGGGGCTACCTCCGAAGTTAGATGGCTATCGAATCGCGCACTTAAGCGATATCCATCTGACCGGCGAAATCCACGCCGACTACGCCAAATACGTCGTCAACCAGGCCACCCGAGCTCGGCCGGACATGTTTGCACTCACGGGCGATATCATCGATTCCCAGCCGTGCATCGACTGGCTGTTTGATATTTTCTCTCCCGCGCACGCCCCCGACGGCTGCTTTTTTATCCTCGGAAACCACGATACCCGCGTGGTGGATTCCTGGGAGACACGCCGAGCGATGGACCGAGCGGGATGGATCGACCTGGGTTCTCAGACAACGCAACGAAACCTTCGCGGAGTCCCTTCGCTTGTGATCGGGAACGAATACCCGTGGTTTGAACGGCCCAAGCTGCCCGATTGCGATGTGGAATTCCGACTCCTACTCAGCCACAGCCCAGACCAGATTTGGTGGGCACGACGCCAGGGCATTCATTTGATGCTCGCCGGGCACACGCACGGCGGGCAAGGGCGACTTCCTGTGGTTGGCCCAATTTTGAGCCCCAGTTTTCATGGCAGCCGGTTCGCGTCGGGCAGTTTCTACAAAGCCCCGACAACTTTGCAGGTCTCCCGAGGCCTTGGCGGCGTCCATTTGGTGCGGATCAATTGCCGTCCGGAGCTATCGATCCTGACCTTGCGCAGCAAATCTGCCTGAATCCTGCCCCAGGATCGGACCAACCTGGTTCGATGGATCTGCCCGCCAGAGTGGGCTGACAGCAGTTCACAGCGCCCGGAACATCCGCGCGGTCGAATTTCTTGAGCCGCGATCGACAGATTTCGCGGCGACCAGACTGAGATGTTTCACGGGCCGGTCCGCCGGTTTCTGAAAGAATCCGGCAGTCATTTCGCCCAGTGTTCGGAACTCTGAAAACGCAGAAAACGGGCGTTTTCCCGGCCCAAATCGACGTGGACACTTTGGTTCTTCATGGTCAAACCGCTCTGAGGCAGGAAAAAACTGCGATTCGGCTGAAGTCGGGGGCATCCGACCGGGGACAGACCCCGGGATCAGAATTCGGAGCTTGGCTGAGAGGGTTCTTTAGGGTGTTTCACGTGTGAAACGCCAAAAACACGGGTGAACAGGCCAAGATGCCTGAACATCTGCAAATTAAATCTGCGTGCCAAAAAGCCTTGTTTTCACGGGAAAAACGACATTTCGGAGGCCAAGTTAACTCGCCGTGAACAAATAATTCATACTTTTCCCTCAACGGCCGTTGACCGTTGGCCGATCCTCAGCAACAATCCCGCTCATCGTTCGAGAGACGTCGCCGACAACCAAACGCGACGCGAACACGAGCGAAACCGATCATTGACAATTTGGTGGTGAAACTTCTGTTGAGTTCAGATATTGAGATCGCTTTTGAGCGATCAGAGCTCGTCTCTGGTTGATCAAAACAATGGCGAATTGTGGGCCGGCTAACCGACCGGCCCGCCAGCGAAAGCTCTCGGTTTTAAACTTGATTTCTCCAGCTGAATCCTTCGGGTTTTAGTTGTGAATCGATACAAAATTGAAGGGTTTGATCCTGGCTCAGAATGAACGTTGGCGGCGTGGATTAGGCATGCAAGTCGTGCGAGAAGTGTTTTTTGCTTGCATTGAACACG